>JBBRGW010000012.1:0-22070 GCA_038223525.1 Pirellulales bacterium | reverse complement strand
TGCATTCGTGTTGGCCGATTCGTCGATTGCGACCTCAATGCTGCTGGTACTTCGGTGCAGAAGTCACTTCGCATCATCATTGAGGTCCAGGATGAGAATCCCTCTTAAACCGCGGCGCCCCCTGCTTCTGTACTCGCTTATTTGCGGTTCTTGTTTTGCTATAGGTTGCGAGAGACCAGAAGCGTTTGCGATCGAAGAACCATTGATCGTCGCGCAGCCGTCCGAGATTGTGATTGTCGACCGATTGAATCGAAAGGTCTGTCTTTCAGGCTTGCCGAAGCGAATCATCTCTTTGGCTCCAGCCACAACGGAATTGATGTTTGCCATTGGTGCTGGCGATCTGCTAGTTGGTGCGACCGATCATTGCAACTACCCGCCCTCCGCTTCGCAGATCGCCCGCATTGGTGGGGGGACGATGCAAGGAATCAGTCACGAAATCATTTTGAGCTTGAAACCGGATTTGATTTTAAGCAAATGGGATACCCATCAGCCGCTTATCGAATCCTTTGATCGCATTCGGATACCGATGTTGGCCATCGGTCCAGACTCGCTTGTTCAACTTTATGAAGATGCAAAAATGCTCGGGCAGGCCACTGGACATGTAACCGAAGCCGACGCTTTGATCGAGAGCATGCGAAGGCGAGTCGGAGCTCTGACATCCTGGGTCGAGTCGCTACCCAAGGAACAACGCCGCCGAGTTTTTTACGAAGTATGGGATCAGCCGTTGATGACTGTTGGGCCAAAGTCCTTTATCGGCGAACTGCTCGAGTTGGGGGGAATGGACAACGTCTTCAGCGATGCGACGGTTGCTTACCCGCGGATCAGCGACGAAGTTGTTCTCGATCGCAACCCCGACGTGGTTCTTGCCCCCACGACTCATCAGACACCAGTGAGCTTGAAGATCCTTTCCAAACGACAGGGATGGGATCGCCTATTGGCCGTTAAGAATAGCCAAGTTTTTTTGATAGATGGGGACAAAGTATCTCGATGCGGTCCACGCATGCTAGACGCCTTGGAGGAGATGATTCGCCATGTTTACCCAGGCAAGCTCCCTGCCAATCAAACCGATGAGGTCACCGTCCATTGAAGTACCGCATCGTGATGATTGTCATTGCGTTTGTGTGTTTGATTGCGCTGTCGATAATTAGTTTGGTTTCAGGTGCAGTGCCAATCTCTCCAACGGCAATCCTGAATTGGAGCATTGGCGCTCAGCCGGAGGCACTTACAGAAACCGAGCTGACGATTCTGATGCAACTGCGATTACCCCGCGTACTGACCGCGTGTTTGGTCGGTGGATCACTGGGCATTGCGGGTGTTGGCTTCCAAGGATTGTTTCGCAATCCACTTGCCGACCCTTATGTGATCGGTGCTTCGAGCGGAGCTGGGTTGGGCGTCGCGTTGGCCGTGGTCTTGGGTCTGCAAGCAACCATGTTGGGGCTGAGCGGCGTGGCTGTGTCGGCCGCGCTTGGTTCACTTCTTGCTGTAGCGATCGTTTTCGGAATTGGATCGATTGGCCGAAGCAGTTCGACACTGACGCTATTGCTAGCGGGGGTTGCTGTTAGCAGCATGATCAATGCGGTCGCTTCGCTATTGATGTATTTGAACGACAATAGCGTCGTGGTGATCATGGCGTGGTTAATGGGGAGCCTTTCTGCAAACGGTTGGAACATGGTGATCGCGACAGGCATCGCCTCGTGTTTCAGCTTTGGAGTCATGTGGGCCATGTCTCGACCGATGGACTTATTCCTCCTGGGTGATGCAACCTCCCAGTCGCTCGGATTAGATTTGTTTCAATTTCGGATCCTGTTGGTTGTCGGCTCGACGATTGCGACTGCTGCGGCCGTTGCAGCGGCAGGCATCATTGGCTTTGTCGGATTAATCGCTCCCCACATCGCGCGCCGGTTGATTGGCCCTCGCCATCTTTGGTTATTGCCTATGAGCGCATGTGTGGGGGCAGCGATCATGCTGATTGCAGATGTCGTAGCGCGGACTATTGTCGCGCCAGCAGAACTACCGGTAGGTATCCTCACCGCGTTATTGGGATGCCCGTTCTTTTTGTTCTTACTTTTGTCTGGAAAAGACTCGCGGGAGGCAACCCCGTGAACCAATTAACCACCGATGCCTTAAGCTTTTCCTTTTCTCATCGCTTGATACTGGATCGCATCTCGATGGAGATGAGGGCAGGCGAGGTCGTCGTCTTGCTCGGCGCCAACGGAGCGGGCAAGACAACGTTGTTGCGATCCTTGTGTCGCCAATTGCGTCCCGACTCCGGAAGCGTCGCGATATCGGAACGCGATATCCATTTGCTCACGCGACGCGAATTGGCTCAAAACATAGCATTCATGCCGCAGCATGAAAATCGCCAGTCCGAGCTCACGGTTTACGAAGTGGTCTCACTGGGTCGCACTCCGCATTGCGGGTGGTGGACTCCATTTTCTAAAAAAGACATGCGAGTCATTGACGAGTCGCTGCAAGCAACGGGACTTGCCGACGAGAGGGAGCGACAAGTCACGCAGCTTTCGGGTGGTGAATGGAAGCGCATGATGTTGGCAAGAGCACTCGCGCAAGACGCTCCGATACTCTTGCTGGACGAGCCGACGGCAGGTCTCGATTTGAAGTACCAGTTTGACGTGCTCGATCGGATACGCCGTATGGCCAAGGAACGAAATCTGGTCGTGGTCGTGACGCTTCACGATTTGAATCATGCAGCCATGTTTGGCGATCGCTTAGCCTTGTTGGCGGAACAAACGCTGATCGCCGTTGGGACGGCTCGAGAAGTTCTCACCCCTAGCTTGATTCGACGAGCCTTTAACTTTACCGTTACCATCATCGATCATCCCATCTACGGCACTCCATTCGTTGTGCCAATGTATCCAGCAGAGTAATCTCGCTGCCTCGCTTTAAAACTTCCAGCGAATCTCTGTTCTGGTTCCATAAATATCCGGTGCATTGTCAAACCAGCCGTTCATCAGATCGACGCGCCAAATGAGGCGATTATTGAGGGCCGTTTGGTAGCGAGTTCCAATCGCATATTCAGGACCAGCGGCTGCGCTCAAGGCAGGATTTCCGTAAGTGTCCAAGGCAGCAAACTCCAATACAAATTGCTTTCGGAAGTCTGCGCTAAGAATGTTGAGGCCAACCGCACCACCGTAGGAATTCGAAGCGGTCGCATTGAGTGTCGGATATCCCGTCAACGCATCGGTCTCAAAGTTGATCCCGGTATTGCGAAGGATACCACCAGCATTGCCAGCTCGAGCAACACTTTGTGGGCGGCCATTGCCGACGAATCCATTCCAATAGGGGACGAAGGTACTCGGGTGTTCCGAGATGAGGCTGTTTTCGAATAGCAGGAGCGCTCCGTCAGCGGTGCGATTGATGGCGGGCCCGGACTGCCCCAAGTTTCCGATCAAACGGATCGAATTGGAGATCCGACCAAAGTACCTGCGTGTATAGGCGATGGCCGAATTGTGATAGGAGCGACCCTGTCGATCTAAGTCGTCTAGGTACGCATAATCCATTTCAATATAGCCATTGTACGCTTCAACGAACCAAGCGGTCCCATAGACGGCTGCCGCATTGTTATCGTTGTTGAAAGCGGGACTTGTAATGTTATTGAAGCCAGCAAAGAAAGTGGCTTCGTAGTTCGACCAATTGAGCGCTCGACTATGTTTCCAAGGAGCGCCGAAAGCGAATCCTGCGATCGCATCCTCCATCCAAATACCGTTTTGATACAGCAACGGTACTAGGCCGCAGGTAAATGGCAAATCAAACGGTGCATCGTCACCGATCCAACTGCCCGTGATTGCTCCGAGGTCTCCTTCAAAAAACGCGGTGTCGAATTGCATGTCGAGCTCCTCTTCGAACTCGATTTTGTTGTTGCGGAAATCGAGCCTGGTAAAGCGCCCGTTGTGATCCAGCGGACCAGTAAAAGCATGGAATCGCTCCGTGCCAGTCAACCTGAGATCCATATCCAAGTTCAATCGATTCGCCCAACTTCGAACGGCCTTCCCGTTGTTGCGATGCACCCCTACACCTGACCGAAGATCGCCATAGACGAGAAACGACGGGGTCAGCAAATTGACGTCGCTAAACACAGGCACACCCGGATCGTACATACCGCCAGTATAAAAGGGACGCCACCATTCGACCCAAGGACGCTGGGTTTCAATGGCCGTTTTGCCATAGTAAGTTTCTATTTCTCGTCGAGCATCGAGCGGCTGTGCAACGTAAGGCACTGGAGCAAAATCGCTTAACTGGTAAGGCACTTGACAAGTCTGGGCTGCCATCAGCGGAGGGGAGCCTTCGAGCGATGGGATCTGAGCGGCCTGCTGGAACTGCCAGTTCTTTTTGTCAAGTTTCTCACGCAAGGTGGGTGCATGTTGCTCACCCGGATTGTGAATCGCGGCTCGAATTCCTGGCCCTTGGAGCGGTCGTATACCTCGCGCTCGAGTAGGGTGCGGCTCCGGTCGTTGCTCCTGGACGATCGATGTACCCGACGTAAGTAACGATTGGAATTGCGTGGAATTGGCGTAGCCCCCGCCCTGCCATGGCAAAACAGTCGGACCGCCATATTGCCCCGTCGAGGTGCTTTGAGGAGCTAGTCGTAGGGGTGCGAGCGAAGTGGTAGGGACGTCCGCCTTTGGCAGTGGAAAGATTCGACGTGGTTCGGGTAGGTTCCATTCGCCGGATGCTTCAAGCTCGAATCCTTTGAAGTCCGGAGGGGCCGGCAAGGTTGGCAACGGGACCACGCGTTCCGAACGTGTCGAAAAGTCAGGTACCGGATAGGGAGTGACCGACTTCTCGCGCTCTTCGATCAACTTTTCATTGAGCGAGTCTTGGTCGTCATTGGCCGGCAAGGCGTTAGTAGTTGCGGGTTCTTGCGCGATCGAAACATCACTGGCGGCCAGCGCCTTGCCGCCAACGAGAGGAGAAGTATCACCGGTGTCTACCACCTCGCCGCTTACTAGAGGAGGGGGAATGGCAATGATTTTGTCATCGGCACTCTGAATGTTCGCGACTGTCGGAGGAGCAATCGTCCGGAGAACGGGGATCGCACGAACATTCTGTTGAGCGCTTGCATTTCCGATTAGCCCGAATAGGAACAATAAAGCGACAGCGCCCCACGAGAGTGTGTCCACCTGATAATGATAGATTCCCTCAATGACTTTAATCTTGGCGTTTACTCTCACTCTATCGCACCACGAATTCGGTGGAGTATGGATGCACGTCAATGATCCCTTCGTTCAAAGAGCGTTGCATGTCGGGCGTACCCTTACAAAACAGGAGGAAGTAAGCTGGTTCAACGCGGCTTCTGAGCCTGACACTCAATCGGTACGCTCCCGGCGTGCGAAGCAATTCTCCTGGGATCTGGTAGTGTACTTTGCGTGAGTCGAGGGGGGGAATGCTATGCGCCTCCATCCTGATAAGCGGTGGATGATTCAATACGGTGTAAGGGACTGTACCCGGACGAAAGAACGGCAACGGATCTACATCGACTGGGACAGGCAAGTACATCTCGCGTTCCGTCCCTTTGAGGTTTGTGATCAAGAACTTGGTTTGGAAATTAACCAGTTGCTTGTCCCGTTGATATCGCTTGGCAAGTACATCCAGCGAATGCCAATCGCAAAGATCACCGTTTGAATCCAAGTGACCGGACTCCCAAAGATGGGATCCGTCCGGTCCGATCAAAACCGCATTGAGCCATAGTTGCGGTTGAGCTCCTAAGGATCCGCTCGGCATGTTGTGCCCTTCGCTTGTGTTGCTGATAACGTAGTTGAGCTTCAGATCTTTGCCTGCTCTCGGTTCACTTTCGAAGAATGGGCCGTCGATGCGTCCACCATTTTCGAGTACCTGCGTGGCGGTCTCACGCTTGACGAGTAAAAGTTTTTGGTTCTCATCGACGACCTTCCTGGCATCGCGCCGCTCTTGAGCGGACGACCAAGCTTTTGGAAAAGGCTGAATGTTTTGGCCACGAGCGACGGCTGTTTCGAATGCGTCTGCCCCCCAACCTTGTCGATGATCGAATTCAAGCCATTGTTCCGCAGTCCATCGCAAAGACTTTTCGTTGTGGGGGAAAATCCCAGGATGGGCAAGTGGGTAACTGGGTCCGTAGAAGATATGATTTGAGTGCTTGCGATTCGTATTGATCGACTTGCCATTGACTTCAGCAGCCGAACCAACGGTGTAGCCGGTAGGTTTGCCTGGCTCGGCCCCCATATGGCAATCTTGGCACGAGATGTTTTTTTTGCATGCAGGTCCAGAGCGGTACTGTTGATAGACCACCTCCAAAGCTATGCCTGGTTGCACGAGCACTTGATGGCAGCCAGCGCAGAAGGAGCTATCCGATAGCTGTTCGAATTGGATTGCTCCACGATGGATCGCTTGAAGGGGGCGTTTGTCGTTCGGGTCCGTTTTGACCTTGTAGTTTTCTGCATCAGCGATGACCGCTGCAACCCCACCACCTCCCCAGCTACCAACGACGGGATCGTATGGACTGCCGGTCTCAATACGGCGTTCACCATTCACTCGACCATAGCGTTCCACAACGCGATGGCAAGCGACACACGTAACACCCTCACGAAAGACAGCAGGCCCTTCGAATATAGGGGCTTCACGAGGATAGTCGCTCTGCGTTGCAACGGGGGCGTGACATCGAACACAGAATGTGCCGGCCGTTCCCCGCAAAAGTTCCGCGACGGCTTGATCGAAACGCTGAAACATCGGCGAGATCGCTGAATAGGCGTGCGCGCTGACTCTCCATTCATCATAGATTTTTTTGTGGCATTTCGCGCAGGTTAATGCAGATGGGTATAGTTCGTTGGCGAATGCTTCTTGATGCGGATCGATGGCCGCTTGGCCACTTGCAGGCGCATCTACTTTGCGATCTGCTCGCTGTTTCTCGGCGTTGTTGTCTGGCCCCATGCTTGAAAGCGGATCGCTTTGATTTGGCGATTCCGCTGGGGCAAGCAAGTCATCGCTTTCCTTTTTAGCAATTGGAGCGAGCAAGTCGTCGTCTCGTAGGATTTGATTGCGATTGCTAACCGTTGAGTATGGGAAATTGGGCTGTTGACCTGTGACGTTGGATTGTGACGAAGTCGATGGCTTGCTGCTAGGTACCGAGTGTGGGGCGTAGCGATTTGCAATCGGCCTTTGGGCGTTCAATCCCGGGCTGTTCATCTTCGGAACGTCGGTTCGACTCAAGTAGGCTTTTAGTGCCGCCACGTCAACTTGTTTGGGATCTTTGCGATGTTGCGTTGCGTTTTGGCTATTGGCTATCGCTGGCAGTCCTTGATCGATCACTCCAGCGTTTGGTTGGCTGCTCATGGGCCAGGAAACACCGTCGGGTTGCGTACAGATTCCCGGAACTTGAGCGCAGGCGGAACGGGTGCTCAGCCAAACGAGACAAAACAGTCCGCAACAAACGAATACCATTCGAAGGCATTTACTGTAATCGGTAACCATCGGAGCATGCTGCTGCACAGGGGATCCTCATTAACGCGCACAGTCCGCACGTCATGCACAAAAGTTTCAACACGATCTTTAGGATCGACCGGAAAAAGCAGGTTCACCAGTATTGAACGAAGCGGCGGCAAAGGCCGCAGGAGTGGAAACGTTTCCGCAATCGACTGCACGCGAATAATCCGATTAAGTTACCGGAACATCGAGGGTTTCAGCTAGAAAACACAGGTCGTTTCCGTTTTGTCTCACGTTTGGCTCTAACAATGGAGAACGCACTGTTGCGAACATATTCAGAATCCTGTTTTGATCCTAAAATACAATGTGCCCAAGATGATTGATGCAGCCCCATCCTATCGATGCAAAGTAAGTGCAGGCAATAATCGCGGATCGCTCCAACTCGGATTCAAGCGATACACGGTTACTGTCATTGAGATGAGCCGAGATAGCTTTACCGTGCGCGTTCCACCGTCGCTGGGTCGAAAGTTAGCCATCGGACGCAAGTGCAAATTGTTGTATCAAGAGATGCTTTGGAGCGTGGGTTGCACCAGCAAATGGATAGGCGAATCAAATCAAGTTGATCTCGAATTCCAACAATTAGACGAATTGACTCCGCCGAAGTTGCAGCAGGCAGGAATGTCAGGCTCGGCAAACAATGTTTCCGCCGCTGGCGCAAAAGACCCAACTCTTCCATTGGCATTGCTTGTTGCTTTCATCATAACCGTATTAATCGCGCCTGCTTGGGGAGGCCAATGGGGCGCATCCGATAAAATTTGCGCTGCCGTTTCCAACACTTGGACGGCGCTGGTCCAACTGGTAACAGGAAGTAGATAGCTAGCGATTGGTTGGTACGATCAGGGGATATAGCAGACAAAAGTCAAAGTAGTAGACTCACTCCATTTGCCGCCCAACTCGGAATATCGCAAAAGCTTGACAGCGACAGGCATAGGGGAGCGTGCCTACTACTTCTGTCGGCACTGCCCCCAGTGGCTTGGGACATTTATTTCGACCCGGACAGCAGGTTGCAATCAACGCTAGCGAACCAGCCAAACTACCCCACTTATCTTGAGAGTATCTACCCAATTTTGGTACAGAAAGTTCCGATTAGTGCGCGATGTTCGCGCGCTTAGCGAGAAATGAAGCTCGTAACCCGGTTTTTGCAATGCTGTCATTCATCCCAAATCTATCTCTTTCCGAGTTCCAACTCGGCAGAGGGATGCTTTGGGTATGGGTCTTTTTGATTTGTGGTTCTGGAGTTGGTTGCCACACTTTGGTCCATAGAAAATCGGACTCGCAATTGGTTGCGGCACGGCAACTTTCGCTTCGCGGCGCGGACGCTTTGCAGAGATCACGTCAACAAGATGCGGAGATTCTTTTCTCGGAAGCTCTGCGAAACTCTCCCTCGGACGAACGAGCGCATTGGGGCTATGCAACCAGCCTTTGGAAGCGAGGCAACAAAGAGCGAGCCATCGAACACATGCGAGAGGCGGTTCGACTCTCTGGAAGGAATCAGACAGGCCGAAACCCAGAATATACGATTCGCCTCGGTGAAATGAGCCTCGCGATGGGCGACAGAAAGTCCGCCAAGGAACTTGCATTAGGAGTTCTCTCCGCCAATCGCAGCCACGCTGAAGCTTGGGCGCTTTTAGGCGATACGCATCAATCGGAGCGAGATTGGCCAGCAGCCTTAGAATGCTACCACCGTGCCTTGTTGATTCGAGGAAACTACCCCCGGGTGCAATTATCGGTTGCGGAAATCTATCGATACACCGGACGCCCACAACGTTCCTTAGCAACCCTGGATCGAATGGTCGACTTGCAGGCGACCGCCAATAACGACCCTGAGGTTCAGTTGATTCGCGGAATGGCCTTGGCGGACCTGGAACGCGGGACCGAAGCGGCCGAGGCACTTGCGTTGGCCGCAGATCGCATGCCGATCGATCGGGTCGATAGACAAATTCAGTTGGTTCATGCACAGCATCGGATCGGCGAACTCGTTACGGCGAGAATGACGCTTGGTCGACTGATCGCTTCCAACACGGATAATCCAGAGGTCAAGCGACTCCAAACAATGTTGGACATGTCCTTCCAGCATCTCACCGAACCTCCAACCACCAAGCGTCGCGACCCGACACTTATGGCCGAAAATGGAATCGGCCTTCCAATTGACTCCGTACCAGGCCAACTCAATGCGGTCACACCCATGACTCAAAGACTTGCATCTCCACTAATCAAGCAAGAAGCAGCCCAGCTCCTCAGGTAAAATCGCGGCAAGTTCTCCCACAGCGAGAACTGTGGATTCTATGATAGGCATCGCAAAGGCTCTTTTAAGTCTCCCGCAATTCCCCTCTGATTGGTTATTCTCGATGCTCTTCCATTCTCGCTTCCTCGTTAAGATGCACCTGTTGGCGATTTGTTTCTTTTCGTCCTCGGACACAATGGAGTCTCAAGAAGCTACAGAGTCAAAACCGCTTTCCAACACTTCTCCTCTCGAAATGAAAGGAGACATCGCTTCCGAATTGGTAGCCGGCATAGACCGTTTCCTTGTCAAGGAATTGGATAAATCCATTCAACAGCGCATCGACTTTTGGCCAAAACCTACCGGTGAGAACCAAACGAGCAGCGAGTCCGCATATGAGGCCGCCACGAACCCGCTTCGCCAAGAGCTGCGTGTGCGCTTAGGCATGATAGACCCGAGAGTAGTATCTCCAACTTTTTCAATCCAATCCGTTGTCACAGCCGATCGCCATGAACACCGCTGGCTTGCCGACAATGCGATATGCAGTGTCTATGATGTCCGCTGGCCTGTATTCGAGGGTGTCGATGCAACCGGCTTGATGGTCGTTCCGAACAGCAAGGTTCGATTCTACGCTGTTGTGGTTCCAGATGCAGGTCAGGAACCAGAACAGCTTTGCGGTTTCGATGCGTCCTCCTCAGTGATTGCGTTGGAACTGGCAGCTCGCGGTGGTGTTGTCGTAATCCCAAATGTCGTCCAAAGAACTCGCGAAGCCAGAAACGGTCGTTCGAAACTAACCGATCAAGAGTTTCTATACCGCAGCGCTTTTGCACTTGGTCGCCATGTCATCGGCTATCAACTACAAGAAATCGCAGCGGCGTTCGAAGCGTTGCAAAAAACCTACGGCGAACTCCCAAGTTTGGTCGCTGGTTGGGGAGAAGGAGGGCATCTAGCACTGTTTGCCGCAGCCGTCGACCCACAAATTCGCATCGCTTGTGTGTCGGGGCACTTTGGTCCACGTGAACAGATTTGGTCGGAGCCCATCCACCGCAATGTACACGGCTTGTTAAATCGTTTTGGCGATGCCCAATTGGCCCTTTTGATTGCGCCTCGATCGCTTGTCATCGATGCAGTGGCTGGCCCATTGGTCGACATACCAGGAGACGGCGGAGCACCGGGAAAACTGATCGGCCCGTCGGTTGAGCAAGCAGAAAAAGAATGGAGTATCGCGACTACCATTCTAGAACCATGGAAACTTAGCTCTCGTATTCAATTGGCTAAACCATCCGCTTCAGCGCCCCAAAACAACCAAATAACCCTTGAAGCGATTTTGAGAAGTCTGCAATCGATCGGTATCGAAGAGCCCAATCGCGTGCCGATCACCATCCCGCCGCTCGCTTGGAAAGGCCGATTCGATTTGACCAGTGGAGCCAGACGAAAGGAAACACTCACAAAATGGAATCGCTTCCAACAGTCCCTCCTTGAACGCAGCGCGTCGGAACGGGACCAATATTGGAACAAACTCGATACCAAGTCCCTCGAAGCGTTTTCTGAAACCATAGAACCTTATCGGGATTTCTTTCGCGAGGAAACGATCGGCGATTGGGACTGGGAACCCGCTAAGCTTAATCCGCGAACCCGATTAATCCATGAAGACCCCAAATGGTTGGGCTATGAAGTTGTCCTTGATGTCCATGAAGATGTCATCGCTTTAGGAACGTTACTTTTGCCTCGCGATGGGAAACCGCTGACGAATCGACCGTGCGTTGTCTTTCAGCATGGCCTTGAGGGGAGGCCGAGCGACACGATTCTTGGCGACCATCCCGCGTATCATGATGTTTCCAGACAACTGGTTGAACAAGGCTACGTGGTCTTTGCACCTCAGAATCTATACCTATTTCAAGATCGCTTTCGCACGCTACAACGCAAAAGCAATCCGCTTGGCAAAACGCTTTTTTCAACCATTGTTGCTCAGCACCGGCAAATCGTGCGCTGGCTTGGCATGCGTGAAGAGATCGACCCCAAGAGAATCGCGTTCTATGGACTCTCTTACGGCGGCAAGAGTGCGATGCGCATCCCAGCCTTGGTACCTGAGTACTGTTTGTCTATCTGTTCAGCGGACTTCAATGACTGGGTTTGGAAGAATGCCAGTACGACCAGTCCGTACAGTTATGTTTGGACAAACGAATACGAAATCTTTGAGTTCGGATTAGGTAACCACTTCAATTACGCCGAAATGGCGGCCTTGATCGCCCCGCGGCCCTTTATGGTTGAGCGAGGACACTACGACGGCGTTGCTCCGGACGAACGTGTGGCTCTAGAATTTGCCAAGGTCAATCGCCTTTACTCGGCCAAGCTGGGTCTCAAGGATCGATGCGAGATCGAATGGTTCGTCGGCCCACACACAATCAACGGCAAAGGCACTTTCGACTTCCTCAAGAAGCATTTGCGACAGAATAATTAGTCGTTGGGCGTTGCCCCCTCGCCGCTTTTTGGCAATGCAGTGATGCAACTGGAATCTGTGTCGCCAATGCAAATGTCACTCTCGGCAAGAGCGACCTTCGGAAGGGTCGCACCTGCCGGGCCTGCCGAGTGCGCCTTTTGGAACGCAGCCAAATGGCCATGATAGCTGAACGGCAAAGTATCAAGTTGCCTTAGCAAACATGCCCGATATCCTGAGGTGCTTGTCGAAGTGAGCCGTTGCAATCAAGTTTCTTCCCAAGTGAATATCCATCTCCCGAGCCAAACTCGGGAGCTTGAAACGATGGATTTCCTTTTCTTGCGTGTCACTAAAGAACAACAAAAAACCTCCCGTCGATCCACCTGAAACTCCTACCGCCGTTCCATCTTTCATCCACTGTACCCGCCAAATGAGACCGCCAGTTATTCCATCGGATGCATGCGATTTCTTTAGGGCACCGTCATTCCAATTGATTCGTAGTACAAGCGGTTCGTGAACCGCTCCGAACGGATTGGTCGCCTTGTGCGTCCCTCGCCAAGTTTCTCTCCGGTTGCCATGCTCCATAGCCGTACGATTCTGTCGTTGCCGACCGAAGCCAAAGTGCTGTTGTCCGGCGAAATAGCGACGCCGCGTATCCAACCGTCGTGCGCATCGATCTTGCGAATCACTCCCGGTGAATCCCCCTTAACCGTCCACCAAATGAGTTTGCCATCGCATCCCCCCGACTCTCATCGTTCAACATCCTTGCGGCCACCGCGCCAATCAGAGGGAAGTCAGCGGCCCCAGTCTGCCGACGGCCCGTCAGCATCATATAAGCCCCTTTGCCGTGATCATCCTCTGCTGTGTTTACACCGCGCAGCAAACAGAGATGATGCATCTGCTTGGTCGTGTACGGCAACAATTCGCTAATGTGAATCCCTGGAACCGACGTAGGGATCGATCGGCAAGGCCCACCTGTCTTAGCCCCAGGTTTGGGATCCCAACTCTCAAGCTGACTTAGCCCTCCTTGCATATTGAACACAACGACTCGCATGTCCTGCGACCGTAGTTGTTCTGCCGCAGTACCGAACACAAGCGACCCAAGTCCGCCAGCAATGGCGCTCCCAGCGGCAAGCCCAGATACCGACTGTCGCAAAAAGCGACGACGGCTAGTCCCATGTTCTCTCGTTCCACAACGGTAATGTGCAATCATTTTTTTATAGGTAGCGGGTAGCGGGGAGCGGGGAGCGGGACCCGCCTCCCGCCTCCTGCCTCCCGTCTCCAGTTCATGGGTAAATTCGAAACTCGGAGCTGGTTAGCATGCTCCAAACTAACTCTTGGGCGATCATTGGCTTCTTGTCTCCAGCTTGGTCTAGCACCTTAAAAACCCAATCCTGCTCCTCAAGTGTTGGTTCTCGTGACAACAATGCCCGATACAATAGCTTGGATGCGACTGCGCCCTCCGGCGACTGCACAACCTGTGCTGCGACATTATTATTGCTCGGTGCAGACCATTGAAATACAGACCCGCCGTTAGACATATAAAGCGCTTGGTCAGGGGACGCAAAGAACTCGTCGCTGGTCTGCCCTACACCGGATGAGTACAAATCCGCAAAAGTATCCAAGTGCGAACGGAGTTTGTCCATCGCCTTCCGTGTTGCCTGCAAGCGTCTAGCCGCTCGTTGCTCGGACGGTGCATCCACCACCATCGGCGTTTGCTTGTCCAAATCGGCCGATTCGGCAGCAACATAGTTCTTGAGAACTCCCGTCGTTTGGAAAACGCTCAAACAAAGTTGCTCAGGCGATAGTGGTCTAGTCAACGCAAGATATCCCATCTTTTGCCGCCTATCCACAACCACCTGCAGCGCCACCGAACAAGTATCCATGGCCTGCGTTTTGTTTTGCTCCTTGACCAATATCAACGCTTCCCCCTGCGCAACCCTTTGTTCGCAGCGTGACAGCTCCTTTTGCTCTACGGCAAGTTTGCCCGTTTCGGAATCCAACACTTTTTGCAGCCTGGACAAGTCGACGTCGAGAACGCTGCATCTCGATTCCTGGCTTTGCAGAGAAACATTCAACGCATCGACGGAGATTTGGATCGTCTGTTTGGCCGCAATCAGTGGCTCCGTCGCGTTGACCAGCGCCAGCGACTTGTCGATGGAATCTAGGGTGTTTTGCAAAAGCGACAACTTGACGGCGGAAACGTTCCGTTCTTTTTTAGCTTGTGTTAGCGTTCCTAGGGCAGCATCCCGGGCGGCCACGCGATCCGTGATCTTTTTCTTCAACCACGAGACGCCAATTCCGAACTGAGCCACTTCGTCCTTGGCATGGGCTAACGTTTTCGCCTCCGCCACGAGATCCAGCTCGGCATGCTGAACGGCTTTTGACGCCGCCAGCCAAGTCTCGATACGTTTCAAATCGACGATCTGATTCAAGACAAATGTTTGATCCGATTGTGCCTTCTGCCAAGTAGATCGAACGACTAAGAAGTTCGAATCTGCAGCGCGCAATCGTTGTTCAATCGGGGACAGCTTGGATGCGATCTCCTTGACTCGAACTCGGTCTGAATCGAGCGCCAATTGGCTCGCGTCTGTCGCGGTGGTTGCGTCCGCGACCCCTTTTTCGAGACCGGGTAACAATCCTTTGCTCCCTTCGGCTTTAGCTTTGGTGGTTGCGATCGCCTGTTTCAAATCCGCATCATCGGCGAGTCCAAGCGATTTCGCTTGCTCTAGTTTCGCCGCCGCTTCTTCCAAGAGGATCTGCCTTGCAGAAGCGTCATCCAAAAGTTTCTTTGCTTTGTCGAGAGCAACCTTCGCAACGTCCGCTTTTTTGAGAAAATCTTTGAAAGGGATTTCGGATTTATCGATTTCAGCCCAAGTTTCGACCCGCTCCTTCTGCACGGTCTTCCATTCGGATGCTGCCGCGTCGAGCTTTACCTTTGCAGTTTCAGCGGCGGATTTGAGCGATTGCAGAGCACTCTCAAGCGATTGCCCGCGAGCCGCAGGGCGTTTTTCGAATCGACCGCCAGCACCAAATCGGTTCGATTTCCATGGCTGGGCTGTTCAATGGGATCGCTCAGTGCTTCAATAGTGGTCCGCAATTACGTTTTGGGTCGCATCCATTCGACCCGATCCCTTACGCTCCTCTCGAAAGTTTCGACATGTTTTTGGCACGAATACAGACCCCAAATGGCCCCGCAGTTGCGCGGATCGCGAATCAGTTTGCGACGGTAGTCGACCTGTCTTCTACGGGGCTGAACTCTCTGAGCCAACTGCTATCTTGCGATCGACTCGTAGAATTCGCCAAGGAACTCCCCGCTGCCTCTCCCGCCATACCCTTGGACAAAGTCCAGTGGTTGCCCCCTATCGATGATCAAGAAGTTTGGGCAGCAGGCGTCACGTACAAGCGTTCTCAAACCGCACGAATGGAGGAAAGCGAGGCGGCCGCCAGTTGCTACGACCGTGTCTACACGGCGGCCAGACCTGAGCTTTTTTTCAAAGCGACACCGAATCGATGCAGCGGTCACCTCGGCAAACTTCGGATCCGGACGGACGCAACATGGAATGTTCCCGAACCGGAGTTCACGTTGGTACTCTCGAATACCGGCAAAATCGTGGGTTACACAGTCGGCAACGATATGAGCAGTCGCGATATCGAAGGTGACAATCCTCTCTATCTTCCTCAGGCCAAAGTCTACAACCAATGTTGCGGGCTCGGACCATGGATCGCATTGGCTGATGATATGCCGCCCCGAGACAAAATCGGAATCTATCTCAAAATCGTTCGCCAAAACCAAACCGTCTTCTCAGGCGAAACCGGCGTGTCCCAAATGGCCCGGAATCTCGAGGACTTGGTTCAATGGTTGATTCGAGACAATGACCTACCCAACGGCGCCTTCATGCTAACTGGGACAGGCGTCGTTCCAGATAGCTCCTTTACGCTCGCTAAAGAAGACGTCGTTCACATCACCATCGACGGTATTGGCACTTTGATCAACACCATTGTCCAAGGTTAATTTTTTCACTTTTCGCAAACTCTCTTTTCGTTACCTAGCTTCGACTCTAAAACTTCATGACAAATCCATCACAACCAGTTCTTATCAATGGCCAGTGGCGAGCAAGTTCGCAAAGCTCCGTTTTTTCACCCATCAATCCGACCATTGGCCAACCCATTGCGATCGAGTTCCCCGTAAGTCAATGGTCCGATTGCGACGAAGCTCTCTCGGCAGCAAGCCTAGCCTTTGCCAAAATGCGCATGATGGTACCTGAGTCCATCGCGTTGTTTCTTGAGAAGTACGCGAGCCTTATAGAAGCCGATAAGGAAGGATTGGTCGAGATCGCGCATCAAGAATCAGGCCTACCGAAATCGCCGCGACTTTCGGACGTGGAATTGCCGCGAACGATCAATCAATTGAAGCTGGCCGCTGCCGCAGCTCGCCAACAAAGCTGGGCGATGCCTACCATCGATTCCAAAGCGAACATACGATCATGCTACCAAGCGATCGGACCGGTATGCGTCTTCGGCCCAAACAATTTCCCTTTCGCTTTCAATAGCATTGCCGGCGGCGACTTTGCAGCAGCCATCGCTGCAGGCAACCCAGTGATTGCGAAAGCCAATTCGTCGCATCCGGCAACGACACATCGCTTCGCTTTGCTTGCAGAACAGGCAGCCCGCGACACAGGTATGCCAGCAGGGATAGTGCAGTTGATTTATCGAACCTCGCATGCGGACGGCGAGCGAATGGTCGGTGATGCTCGATTGGCAGCGATCGGATACACAGGCGCTCGATCAGCCGGATTGCAATTGAAGTCGGTCGCAGACAAAGTAGGAAAGCCGTTCTACGCGGAATTGTCGAGCGTCAACCCTGTAGTCTTCTTGCCAGGTTCTTTGCGTGAAAGGCTCGAAAAACTCATCGAGGAGTATGTAACCAGCGGCCTTATGGGAACTGGCCAATTCTGCACCAACCCCGGCATGCTGTTGCTGATCGACAACACGGACACAACCCGGTTTGTTGAAGGGGTGACCGCCAAGTATCAAGCAAGCAACGCTGGAACACTGCTGTCGCGAAGCGTGGAAACCTCGCTCATCAAAAGCATTGGCATCCTCAAGGGCGCCGGAGCCCAGCTGCTTGTTGGCGGAAACAAAATGGAAGGCAGCCGTTGTGCTGTGGCCAATACCGCGCTCAGGATTACAGGCAAACAATTTGTATCCGACCCACACGTTTTCCAAACCGAAGCTTTCGGAAATGCCGTACTGATCGTTGTCTGCGCTAACATTGGCGAGCTTGCTCAAGCGATTGAGCATCTCGAAGGCAATCTCACTGGGGCTATCTATTCCGACACACAGGGGAGCGACGAAGCGGACTACGCAACCATTGCAGCCTCATTGACGCAGCGAGTAGGACGAATCCTCAACGATAAAATGCCGACCGGTGTGGCCGTGAGCCCAGCCATGAATCATGGCGGTCCGTTCCCAGCCACCGGCCATCCAGGCTTCACCGCCGTTGGAATCCCCGCGAGCCTGATCCGTTTTGCCAAACTGACTTGCTTTGATAGTGTGCGAGAAAGCCGCATGCCGACCGTCTTGCAAAACCCCAATACGAGCAAAGCGTGGCGGCTCGTCGACGGAAACTGGACCAATGGAGCGATCGCCTAAGTAGGCATCGTACTTGGACCGCATGCAAAATACGAGCTGCATCACACTCGCCATTTTAGGGATGATCCTCTCGGCAGTCGGCGGATTTGGCAGCCATTTGCTGCTCCATTTTCGGGGCCGCACCCTAGAGGCATATTGTCGCCTCAAGGGAAATCGCGAACG
Organism: Pirellulales bacterium; assembly: GCA_038223525.1. Taxonomy (GTDB): domain Bacteria; phylum Planctomycetota; class Planctomycetia; order Pirellulales; family Pirellulaceae; genus JBKCUI01. The sequence continues at coordinate 4,122 of JBBRGW010000012.1, read as the reverse complement.
TTTTGGCAAGATTCTCGACGAACAAGATGACGCGCAAACAGCGTGCAACTACTTGTTTATCCTGGGCAGCAGCGTCGCATTGATCGCCACTGGAGCTTGGATTTCCATCCGGCTTCAATGGGGAATGACGGACGCTCAGCATCCTGTTTCTGTTTACCAACTGATGTCGATCAGCATCATGGCAGCCGCGGCCCTCGCTTGTTTGTATTCGTGGATACCCAAAATTATCGTTCGCAACAGCGCCTCTGTCTTGCTCTATCATACTTGGTGGTATTGGCACGCTATCAATATCGCGTCCCGTCCGTTTCGAGCGTTGGAGCACCTGTTCCTGGCTGTTGGGCACCGATTGAGCGATCGGCGAGTCGAAGACCGATTCGATGAAGAATCGCTCGAAGACGAAGTTCGAAAAATGATCATGGCAGGTGAACGGGATGGCCTAGTGACCCGCTCCATGCGGGACATGATCACCGGTGTAATGAACCTCGATGAAGGACAAGTATCACAGATCATGTCACCACGTAGCCAAATCGACGCCATCGATATCACGTGGGGTTGGGAACAAGTCACCGAAGCGGTTATCGCATCCGGACGAACACGCATGCCTGTCTTTGACGAGTCGTTAGACAACATCGTCGGAATACTTTACGTCAAAGACTTGATGACTCTACTGCACGATTCGGAACAACCTAGCGACGCATCCAGTATCCGAAAAATTTTGCGGGAAACATGGATGATCCCAGCGACTCGAAAAATTGACGAACTGCTAAAGGACTTTTTGCTCCGCCGAAGCCACATGGCCATCGTAGTGGACGAGTTCCAACAAACGCTCGGGGTAGTTACGATCGAAGATGCATTAGAGGAAATCGTTGGAGAGATCGCGGACGAACGGGACACACAGGTTGCCCTGCCAATGTTTGTCGAGGATCCAGACGGAGGCTTCAGCATCGCGGGTGTGATGGAAGTTTCCACAGCCAATCGGCAAATGGCATTGCTTCTACCTGAATCGGACGAATACGAGACGGTCGCCGGTTTGGTTGTGTCGTCGTTGGGAACAATCCCCAAGTCAGGCACAAAAACCAAAATCGGCAAATACCAACTGTCGGTATCACAAGCGACCCAGCGGCAAGTGCTCCGTGTACGAATCACTGTCGCACAGTAAGTAGCACCGTAAGTAGCACCGTAGCGTGACACAGGGTAGGTCACTCTTGCCGAGAGTGACCAGGAACACTTACTAACGTTTCTATTGTTACAAAGGCTTTACCACATGGCTACTTATTGCTTAACCACTCGAAGTTGAACTGGCAAGGTTGTTGGGTTGCCATCGACTTTCGCGCGTAGATGAAACAGTCTTTGTTGCGGGGCAACCCACGGCGCCGCGGTAATGAAAACCTCCCGAACTGATTGTCCATCCGGGATGAGCAAACCACTCAGGCCAATGTTATCGACATAACATCCGTGTGGTAGATTGCGGCCGCTATCGTCCCCCCCAAAAGAAATGTCACCTTTGAGCTCACCACGTTCAATGACAAGATTTGCCGAAACGGTTTGCCCGGGTCTGATATCGAGCTCCGAGATTGCCGGTGCTTCTGCGCCTTGATTCTTGGCAACTATTTTCAATTGCATAGCCGGCTTGTCGCTAATTTTTACCAACAATGGGTTCGTTGCTCCATCGGAGATCTTGCGATCGCCTAACATGCTGTGGCTGGTCATTTGAAGCGTGAACTCCTTTACATTTTCCGCAATATTTGTGGGAAGATGAACAAAGCCGGTAGCTCTCGATTGGCCAGCCAGAATGGTCAGCGATTTTGAAACGGAAAGTCCATCCGGTACACCGCTAATCGTTATCTCCACATCTCCATCGCAGCCTTCCAGGCGATTCACTGCGACATCAAACTCGGTGCCAACCCCGGGACGCAACGAGATCTCCTTTTGTTCGGCTCGCAATTTGTATTGCGGATTGGGTCGACGGAGAATGAGTTTGTATTTGTAAGTTTCGCCTGACTGGCCTCGCGTATCGCGGACCCGAATCAAGTAGCGTCCATCGGACTTTGCTCGAAAGCTGATTTGACTATCCTTTCCCAATTGTCGGGTCGATTCGTCATCGTTGGTGTAGTAAATCGGGAAAACAGGCAATCCATTGGGTGCCGCTGACTGACCGTCGGCTAATTCTCGCACAATCCAAGCTGGTTCGTTGAGCGCATGCGTGGTTGCGGTGGTATCGAAGTACGTGAAACGGTTCCCCACGCCTGGATAGACCTTGAAACCAGAATCTGGACCACGCGGATACAGCCACAGCTTTACGACTTCACCGCCGGCGTATAGTAGTTCGTTGAGCTCCATGTCTTCCCATCGATGCAATCGAAAATCGTCTGCGTTGGTCGAGTCCTTGCCTCGAAACGTGAAGTAGGTTTCGCGAACCGCTTGAAGCCGGGTGCGAACAATGGCTTCGCCTTTCGAATCCAGGATATCGATCACGCTATCCATGGGTGATCCGCTGCGACTCGCATCGATTTGAATCACCCAAGGCTCGCCAGCTTTTGCATCGAACGCATACCAATCGCCCGCAAACTCCCCTTCCATGTCGGTTGCGTTTAAGACGGCATTGATTTCGGAACCCGAGAGAATTTCCTGAGGGGCCGCAATCGAATGGAGACCTGCAACCTCGTCCATAACATTGAGTATCTCGCTGCGTTCAACGAATTCACTGGCCTTTGGATTGGCAAAAGCGATGGATTCTTTTTCCGAAGAGATCGCAATCCATTGAGAAGTATCGAACGTCGATATCTTGCCACCGAGAGTGCTTACCGTGAGGGACGACTGCTTAGCGTCCCACAACAACCCTGTGGGCACTTCATCGATAACGCCTATTTGGCCCAAAGGTGCTGTGGTCTCTGCTACCCATAGCTTAACCTTTTTGTCCTCGCTCGCCGTAGCGATAAACTGACCGTCGCTGGTGAGGGCCATCTGCGTTACTGAACCTTCGTGAGCGAAGGTCGAATAAAGCATCGGACTAACAGAGGGCTTATCCAAGGAAAGCAGTTTCCAGACCCTTATGCGGCGGTCTGCCCCAGTTGCGAGCACGCGACTGCGAGGCGAGTCAAATCGAACGGCATATTGTTCGGCTTCGCATTGTCCAAAAGTATCGAGTCGCTCTCCGCTTTCCACTCTCCATATTTTGATCGTTTCGTCAGCGCTAGCGGACGCGAGCACTTGACCCGTTGCATCGAAATCCAAATCGTAGATTGCGCCGTTATGCCCGGTCAATCGTCGCAACTGTTTCCCATCGGCTACGTTCCAAAGGATTATCGTTCGATCGTAACCGGCCGTTGCTAGCGTTTTCCCATCGGGGCTTAACACGGCTGAATACAAGGTGTCCTGATGCCCCTCCACGGCGCGAACCAGCGTTGGCTTATTGGAACCAGCCCTGTTCTCCAACACAGTCGCTTGCCCACCCACACCGGGAATCCCTGATGCGATGACAGTAAACCGCCCATCGCTCGTCGTGCGCACTTGGGTAACTTTACCGATGATCTCCAGAGGTAGTGGCTGACTCCACTGGTCTTGCTGCAAATAGATCGCATTGAAGCGTCCTACCAGCAACTGGTCGCTACGTGTCCGGCCAAGGGCTGTAATCGGTAACACGCCCGTGAAGGACGCAGGGATACTCTTAACATTCAATCTCGACTTGAGCGGAAGTGATTCATCGCTCCCCATCGCGCCTAGTTCGATCCATTTCTGAATGGTCGCAATCTCAGCAGTCGTTGGCTGAGGCGAATCGTTCGGAGGCATCTTCGGCTCTTTGCTGCCAAGCATCACATCGAGCAAAGTCGACTGGGACGGCTCTTTGGCAACCACGATTGCGCCTTTCGGACCGCCCTTCATAACATTCGCGAACGATTGCAGCTGGATCTCCGAATCATTCTCCCTCTCGTTATGGCAGCCAACGCAGTATTTGGTAAGAATCGGCCTCACATCGCGTTGGTATTCCACATCGGACCCAAAGCTAGGCAACTGCATCGCGATAAACATGATGAAGGGAGCATGCCGCGAGGGAAAGCGAGGAAGAAGCATCGAAAGGGAGGCTAGCATACGCATTGTGATTTTCGGTTGGCAAATTGGAAG
>JBBRGW010000011.1:0-22135 GCA_038223525.1 Pirellulales bacterium | reverse complement strand
GTTTTGAAGTGATTGCAAACTTAGGGCTACATGCGGCTGCGATGGAATTTGCGACGCGTTTTCAGGCTGCGAGCCTGGGCGATGCTCGTCGGTTTACCGGCCACGTTCTTGAAGCTTCGTCCGAAATCCTTCACCATTGCGGGCCGTTCGCAAGTATGGCCAAGAGAGTCGCGTGCTTCTGGTAAACATAATCCACTTGATCCGCGAAGACGGTAAGGAAGATAGTTACGTTATGCGGGAGATTCAACGCATTGAAAAGCATGGCTTGGATTCAACTCTTGTTCCCAAGTTGACCGAACTGCTTTCGAGCGACAATCCAAAACGATTGCAAGTGGCTGCAAAATTTCTTGGATTGGCTTCGCGAGAAGAAGCGAAGGGAGCCTTGTCTAAGTTAAAGGAATTGGCAAAGCATTCAGACCAAGTCGTTCGAGATTCGGCGTTGGAGTCTTTGCAAAAACTTGGGGCTAGCACAAGCTCGGCGGGTAATTAGTACTTTTTTCACAGCGATTGGTCATCGCAAGCGTAGGGTTCATTCGCATCGCCCCATCGCAAAGTGGGAATAAGCCGCAGTTCTGATCGACAGTATGGCAACTTTTTGCAATGCACATTGTGATCGGCTAAAATGCGTTGCATGCATGACATCACTCAAATCTTATCCGCGATCGAGCAAGGCGATGCAGCGGCAGCCGAGGAATTGTTGCCATTGGTTTATGATGAACTGCGAAAGCTGGCGGCATTTCGATTGGCCAGCGAAGCACCCGGGCAAACATTGCAGCCGACAACGTTAGTGCATGAGGCCTACGTTCGCATGGTGGATCATGATCGCGTAAAACTTTGGGACTCGCGTGCACATTTTTTTGCGGCGGCGGCCGAATCGATGAGACGAATCTTGGTCGATCGGGCAAGACGCAAACTGCGCCCTAAACATGCTGGAGATCGAAAGAGGATCGACTTACAGGAAGACTATTCCACAGACGATGCCAAGTCGCGACAGCTATTAGCACTGAGTGAAGCACTAGAACAACTGGAACAGGAGGATCGTCCGAAAGCGGAACTGGTAAAACTCAGGTACTTTGCCGGTATGTCGTTGGAGGAAGCCGCTAGCGCTCTGGGAATATCTCTGGCAACAGCTTCGCGGCATTGGACCTATTCTAAAGCTTGGCTGCGGTGTGCGCTCGAGGATGATAGCTAATAGAATGTCTGCTAGAGCGACAGCTCAACGTGGCGGATGCTGCCAGCATCTATACCCACGCAACCAGCGTCGGCCAACATTGGTAAAAAAATTTCATAATTATCAATTTGCGATGAGGTGAATTAGCGAGGAAACTCGCATTGACTATTGAACATCCATTTCAAGGAGCAATTCATGGAAAAAAATTTATTGGGCATCGACGAGATTTTCCAAGCTGCGTTAGGGAAAAATCCGTCCGACCAAAAAGAATACCTCAATCATGCTTGCAATGGAAATGCGCGGTTACGCGCTAGGGTCGAAAGGCTTCTCTTTGCTCATGCGAGCGCCACGGACGGCTTCCTCGATTCCCCACCGTCCGGATTGGGTGCAAAGGAGGTTGCCGACATACCGGCGACCATGGCGCACAACAATGAGCAACTCGGCGGTCAGATTGGGCCCTACAAATTGCTTCAAAAATTGGGCGAAGGTGGGATGGGAACGGTCTATATGGCGGAGCAGAAGAAGCCGGTCGCGCGTCGCGTCGCATTGAAGATCATCAAGCCAGGCATGGATTCAGGGCAAGTGATCGCCCGCTTTGAAGCGGAGCGTCAGGCGCTGGCCATGATGGACCACCCAAATATCGCGAAGGTATTCGATGCTGGAGCAACGAGCCTAGGACGTCCCTATTTTGTCATGGAATTGGTCAAGGGAATTCCGATCACTCAGTACTGTGACGAAAATCACTTGCCGACCAAGCAGCGTTTGGGACTTTTTGTGGACGTCTGCCATGCGGTGCAACACGCTCACCAAAAAGGGATCATCCATCGAGATTTAAAGCCCCAAAATGTTTTAGTCGCCGACTACGATCACAAGCCTGTACCCAAGGTGATCGATTTCGGCATCGCCAAGGCGATCACACAGAGTCTGACGGAGAAGACGATCTTTACCGAGATCGGACAGATTGTGGGAACGATCGAATACATGAGTCCCGAACAAGCCAAGCTGAATCAATTGGACGTTGACACCCGCACGGATGTCTATTCGCTCGGAGTGCTACTGTATCAATTGCTAACTGGAGTGACTCCCATCGAGTCGAAACGGCTTCGCTCGGCGGGCTTTGAGGAAATGCTGCGTATCATCCGCGAGGAAGAACCACCCAAACCGAGTACGCGAATCAGTAGTTGGGGCGCATCGGCAAAGTCTCTATCGGACTCTCGTCGGTCAACGATGCATAGCCTCAAGAAAATGGTTCAAGGTGACTTGGATTGGATCGTTATGAAAGCGATCGAAAAGGATCGGGCTCGTAGGTACGACACAGCCAATGCATTCGCGGAAGACGTTCAACGTTACCTAAGCGATGAACTTGTCTCAGCACGCCCTCCGTCTGCCATGTATCGAACCAGCAAATTCTTTCGCAGGAATAAGGGAACATTGGCAATTGCTTGTGCCGTCATTTTGTTAGTCGGATTGTCCGCAATGGGCTTTCGATTCCAATCGGAGCAGTCGAAAAACAAGGCGGAGCAGGCAAAAAGGAGTTCGGATCAGGCAATAAAAATGAAGGATCAAGAAAACACAGAAAGGAACGCCATGTTGGATGTAAACCGAGTGCTGGAAGCCAGCCAGGATGACATACAACGGTCCCTCGATCGATTGCCACCTAATCTTTACGCGGCAAACGCGAGATTGCAAGAAGTGGCAGCCCAAAGGTCTCGGGACACGAACGACAAGGGACCTCTGAATGCACAATTAGCGATGGTGGCACGCGGTGCTGGCACATACGTAGAACCGCTTTTGGAATCTCTGTTGACTGAGTCCGCAGGCTACGTTGAGGTGATACGGGGTGTCTTGGAGCAGCATAAGGACGCCATAGCAAAACAGCTTTGGCGCGAACTAAAAGGCAGTGGTAAGGATGAAGTAAATCTGAAACGAGGATTCCGCGCTGGGGTCGCTTTAGCAGATTTTTCGCCTGACTCTAGTCAATGGGAGGAGAATCAATACGCTTTCATTGCCAACCAAATCCTCATGGAGCGTCCAGCCGACCAAGCAATCTACCTGCGTCTAGTTGAGCCAATTGCTAAGTTTTGCATTCCAAAGTGGAAAGCCATTTTCAATGAAGAAGACCCGTTTCTTCAAGGAAGTGCCGCCTATGCACTCGAGTACTTTGCTGGGGGGGAATTGCTTCCACAAAAAGAAATAGCGGAACTTCTGGCGGTGGCTAGTCCGAAGCAATTTCAGATTCTGTTTCCGCTGATCAAACGTCCTGCGGACAGCAGTTTTATAGCCCAGATGCAGAGGCTAGCGGCAACTCCCCCGGTAGAAGACACCAATACAAAAGACCGTGTGACTATTGGGCAAGCCCGAGCTGGTGCTGGTATCACCCTATTACGCTTAGGCCAGATTCAACTTGCGCTTGACATGTTTCTCATGGAGAGTGATCTCCAGACCACGAATCGAGCTGTTGATCCCGAAGCACTTTCGCAATTTGTTCATCGCTGCCGAGAGCGAGGAATCGAAGCTGGCGATATTGCAAAGTGTCTTGAAAGTCTCGATAGTCATGCTGCATTGGCGACAACATCAAAAGATGCCGCACGCTACGCTTTGTTGCTCGCGCTAGCGGAATTTCCGGTGGAAGAGGTAGAATTGAAGTTGCGGGAAAAGCTCGTCGCTCAGGCCGGAGATTGGTATCGTAACGATCCACGCTCGTCTGTTCACGGTGCAACTAGGTGGCTCCTGCAATCGTGGAACAGGGAAGATGTTATCAAGAAAGTAGATCAAACGGAGATTGGCTATACCCAAGGCCGTGAGTGGTTTATTCGAGAGATTCCGTTGCCCAATGGCGGGGAGTCCACGTACATGACCTTCATTGTGTTTCAACCCGGTGAATTCAATATTGGATCACCTGACGATGAACCTTATCGTGGTGGGAGTGAGACAAAACATCCTGTTCGCATAACTCGCCCGTACGCAATTGCCGATCGCGAGATCACCGGATATGAAATAAGAGTGTTTGGTAAGCAGCATGGCATTGACCTCAAGCTATTTCCCGGAACAGAGTCTCACGGCGGACCTGGACTGAATTGGTATGAATCCGTGCGCTTCTGCCGGTGGCTTAGTGAGCTCGACGGCATGAGTGAAGCAAACCAAGCCTATCCATCCCCCGATGCACTGGAGGTAAAGGATCTTGTCAGCGTGCCGGGACTTGCCCCGAAGGTACCCAGCGACTGGCCACTCCTTCTCGAACGGCGGGGCTACCGTCTAGCAACGGAAGACGAATGGGAAGTGGCAGCCAGATCCGGTGTGCGAACCCAATATTTCTATGGAGGCGATCGGAATTTGTTGAAGGAATACGCTTGGTTGGGACTGAATAGTGGTAACGAATCGTTAGAACCCAGGACGCGCAAACCGAACTTGCGAGGATTGTTTGACATGCACGGGAATATGTTCGAGTGGGTCCACAATTGGACCGGGCCGTACCGCTCGAGCGAGGTTCTCAGTGATTGGACCGGACCAGCCGTGGGAGAGCGTCGCGTTATACGCGGTGGCTGCTATGGTGTTACCCAACAGTTCTGTAGAAATTCCCAACGAGGTAGTATGGTGCCTACGACACCGTTTGCGTTCATCGGATTTCGAGTTGCAATGACATTGCCGACCGACGAGGAGTTTGCTCGAGAAGCACGATTGAAGAATGCGGCGGACAGTTTGTCAACGTTTCGTTAAATAGATGATACCAAATGAATGCATGGATAGTGTTTCGTAGGAGTCAAAAATTGGGTTTCCGACATCACTCGGAGCGTGGTGGTGCCGAGCTTCATTGTCTACTAGCCCGCAATTTATTCGCCCTTTCACCTTAAGCGATTTAACCATGAAGCGAAGTTCAAAACAATTCAGTGCAGTGCAAGTTAACCGAGTCGATTCGACTCGTTCCAGCAATCGTTCCGGTTTTACGTTGGTGGAATTATTGGTGGTCATCGCCATCATCGGAGTTCTAGTGTCGCTGCTGCTGGCGGCGGTACAAGCAGTCCGCGAAGCGGCAAGGCGAATGCAATGCACAAATAACCTTAAACAGATTGGTCTGGCGCTACACAACTACGAAAACACGCACAAAAAATTTCCGTTTGGAAAAGGACCTAGTTATCCAAACGCTCCAGTATACGCCCGATGGAGTCAACACGCATTCATACTCCCTTTCATCGAACAGCAGAATTTGTACAACGCGATCGATTTCAATTACGCGCCCGAAACTCAGAACATGGGCAACACAGCAGTTCCGTTCATGCCTGCACACGTAAACCCAAACAATATCAATGGTGCTGTTTGCCGAACACGCGTGCCTGGATTTCTTTGTCCGTCGGATGCCGAGCCAAGCGACCCATGGAAAGGTCAGACTAATTATATGGGGAATCAAGGGGGCTGGCTGTGCGATCGATCCGATCAACCGGCGGGCCCTAATGACGTGTCACCCAGCGAAGTTCAAACCGGTGTTTTTTACTACCTCAGTAAAGTTCGGACGGCGGATATTACGGATGGGTTGAGCAACACTGCTTTCTTTAGTGAAAAGATTCGTGGTCAGGCAGTCCCGAATCCTCGCTCCGACGCGTTCGTCATTTTCCATCAGAATTCATTAGAGAATTTGTATACGAATTGCTCCGGCATTAATACGGCCACCGCCACGCCTTTGACTTCGAAATTTGGTTACAACTGGGCGATGGGCGAGAACTGTTGCTCTCAATACAACCATGTGGCAACTCCGAACAAGATTAGCTGCGGTGGCGTCGGATTCCCTGGCACTATGACGAATATGACCAATCAAGTGTCGGCTAATAGTTATCATACCGGCGGTGTCTTTGTGTTAATGGGAGACGGCTCTGTCAAGTTCGTTTCCGACGGTGTCTCCCTCCCAGTTTGGCGTGCGGTTGGAACTCGCAAAGGTGGTGAAGTTGAACAATTAGAATAGTGCGGCGATTAGGAAATAACCAGTCATCCTTCGGACAGGCGTGAAGCCGGAGGCATGTAGGAATGCCACCGATTGGCAAACCATTCGTGCATGATTCAACGCATACACCGGAAAGAAATAAGTTAATCGAACAAGCCATGACCATCGAGAGTCTTATGTTTTGGAATTGTAATATAAAAGGTGGCCTGTCCATCGCAGTTCTGTTTGGCTTGAGCGGATTGCTCTATGTGCGTGGATGTCGCGGCGAAACCAAGAATTTTGTCCCATCATCCGCGATTGCTCAAGCGGCCGTTAAACAAGCGCTGGAGGCTTGGCAGGGCGGTGCGATGTCTGGAGAAATTGCGGGGACTAAGCCGTCAATAGTAGTCACTGATGTGAAACGTAAACCAAGCCAATTGCTCGAACACTTCGAAATTCTAGGTGAAACTCCTGGACGAGCCGGTCGCACCTTTGCGGTCCAACTTCAGTTGTCCAAACCGATCGAGAGTGTAAAGACCGAGTATATTGTCGTCGGTATCGATCCCTTGTGGGTTTTCCGTCGAGAAGACTACGAATTGTTCCTGCATTGGAGCCATGTGCCCACTGATGATGCGTCGTCGACCGCTGGTAGTGCAAAATAGTGTTCGATCACGCTAGTGCGTAAACTCTTAAGTTCGTTCCACTAGATTGGAGCTTATTGAGAAAAGAAAAACGAATTTAGACATTCGAGTTTCGACACTCGAAGTATTTACATTTCTATTGGAGTTAATTTTCATGAGTTCGAGCCAAGATGGCAACAGCGTACCATTGGCCGAAAGTTCCTCTACCGGATGGCGATTGCTGACGCAGGGCCTACAAGTCAGATTCCGGTTCGCCATTGCAATTGTGGCGTTGGGGGTTCTCATGGCCCTGTGGCCCTGGTTGCTTAACGCTTGGGAAACAGCTCTCGCTAAATGGTCGGCCAGTTTTACGGAAACGTCCGTCTCGGCCGAAAAAGAGTTCTTTTGCCCGATGGACCCCGGCGTTATCTCCGTTTGGCCAGCCATCTGCCCGATTTGCAATATGGATCTTATTCCCAGAAAAAAGGCGGATGCAATCATGACGCCTGAAGGAGTGGTGGCCAGAATGCAGCTCACGCCATACCGAGTGCAATTAGCTGGAGTTCGTACCGTACCGGTCCAACCGATCGATTCCGCGACGGAACCAGAGGAAGAATCGGCTCTACAAATACCGATCACGTCCGTTATCAGTCGTGGTAGCGAGCAAATCGTTTATGTCGAAACCATGCCAGGGATGTACGATGGAGTGCCTGTTACGCTTGGCGAGCGCGGCGGTGATTTCTATAGCGTGGACAGTGGACTGAAGTTGGGGCAACGGGTTGTAGCGGTTGCCGCTTTCTTGTTGGATGCCGAGAGTCGACTCAATCCAGGGCTCTCGACTCAGTATTTTGGCGCCAGCGGACAATTGGCAGCCAATCGTGAGTCGCCTAAAGCCAAGCGTCCAACATCCTCCAAGGAGCTTATACCATCGCTTACCGAAGAAGACCAAAAGCTAGTCGAATGGCAACGCTTTTGCCCTGTGATGAAAGCTCCTCTGGGTTCCATGGGCATACCAACATTTGTCGTAGTTAAAGGCAGAAAAATTGCATTGTGCTGCATTGGATGTAAAGCTAAGTTGCTCTTGACACCCGAGCGATACCTTAATTGGCTTGATGCGGTTCTCAAGGCCTATGATTCACCGTTTGAATCCATCAATCCATGACCTACTCACTCATTCTGACTTTGATTCGATATCGAATTTGGGTTTTGATTCTTGTGGTCCTTTGGGCAGGATCGGGAATTGTTATCCTGTTCAATACGCCCATCGATGCTCTTCCAGATCTCTCTGAAAATCAAGTGGTCCTATACGCCGAATGGCCCAACCACGATCCGCCAGAGATCGAGCGATCCATTACAGAGCCATTGTCACAGGCGATGAAGGGCATCCCAGGCGTTCGCACGGTACGTGGGTCAAGCGATGTCGGTTTTTCACTAATACACCTTATCTTTCAAGACCATCTCTCGTTTTCGGAATCGCGTGAACGAGCGAGTTCAAGACTGCAAGAACTCGTTCTGGATTTACCACCTGGAGTCAAGCCTCGATTGGCGGCAGATGGTTTGCCGATTGGGCAAATACTGTGGTACGTCGTTCAAGGGTCGAATACCGATCTGGCTGAGCTGCGAGCCTTGCAGGACAACCGAGTCGCTCCGCAGTTGAGTACGATTCCCGGCGTTGCTGAAGTAGCTAGCGTTGGCGGTTTTTTAGCGGAGTACCATATCGAGGCGGATTTGGAATCTCTCGCCAAAGCTGGGCTTCACTTGTCCGAATTGGAAGCCGCGATCGGTATACTCGCCCTTACATTCAGTCGACCCAGCGTACAACATACAACGGAAAGCCCGTCAGGTGCTAGTCTCGCAAGGATGCATCAACTCGAGACGAGCGAGCTTCAATTCTCCGATGGGCGCAGGATGCGACTGGGCGATCTATGTCACGTTCGTCTAGGTGCTGCGCCACGGCACGGAATATTTGAAAAGGATGGCAACGAAGCTGTCGCAGGCATCGTACATCTGCGCTTCGGTGCCAACCCGCTCCAAGTGACAAAGCAAGTATTGCGGGAATTGCAACGGATCGAGGACGGCCTCCCGCCAGGAATCCGACTGGTCCCATGTTACGATCGAACCGCGTTGATTGGCAACGCGATAAACACAGTGACTCGCACGCTCATCGAGTCTTTACTGATCACAACGCTCGTGGTCTTTTTCATTATGCGACATTGGCGGACGTCCCTCGTGATTTCGTTGACACTGCCCTTGGCCGTCTTGGGAGCCTTCATCGGTATGTTCGGACTGAACGTTCTGGGTGTTGCTCAAATCCAGTCGAATATCATGTCGCTCGCTGGAATCGCCATTTCGATAGGGGTACTCGTCGATTCTTCGATCGTGGTCGCCGAGAACGTTTCGTTTCGATTAAAGCAAGCGTTTGGCGATAACCCTGTTACGGGTGACGTCAGCAAGATCGTGGCTGGTGCGAGTGCAGATGTTGTGAGGCCTGCATTCTTCGCGGTGCTCATCATGGTTGTCTCGTTTTTGCCAGTCTTTGCGCTTCAAGGCATCGATGGAAGAATGTATCAGCCATTAGCTTGGACCAAGACGTTGACTCTTTTGTCTGTGGCATTCTTGACGGTGGTGGTTACGCCGGTGTTTTGCTCTGTTTTCATACGCGGAACACTTCGCAAGGAATCGGATAGTCGGCTGATTAGGTCGATTGTTGGTGTCTATCGGCCTTGTCTCTCCTATCTGTTGGATCGTCCACTGCCACTCGTTGTTTTTATTGGAATGGTGCTCGTCTTAGGTTCCGCAGCGACGGGAATCGAATGGCTTGTTCGTTTGACGACCGTAGCAGCGATAGGCTTTGCGATTTACTTTTCACCACGAGTGAGAAATCAAGTTATTCTTGCGTCCCTACTACTCGGGGTAGGATTGACGGCAACGATCATGTTCGTACCCATCCGCGTGGCGCTTAGACTGCCGTTGGATGAAGGGATGGTGATGGATATGCCTGTCACTGTACCCCGGATCACAATCGCACAGGCAATCGACGATCTCAAGGCGAGAAACATGATCTTATGCCGATTCCCTGAGATCGCAATGGTGACCGGCAAGGCCGGTCGTGCCGATACAGCCTTTGACCCAGCACCGCTCGATATGATGGAATCGATGGTCGAATTTCAGCCGCACGCATTTTGGCCACGACGAAGACTTCTACCAGTGGCAGCCAGAGCGCATGCGAGCGACGTGCTAACCGCCTTGGTCCAGGCCAAGTTGATCTTCCCGCCGTCGGACGAAGCCTCGCTAATTCGTGAAATCGTTGACACCGGCCTCAAAAAATTCGATGCAATTCAGCGAGAAACGTGCTGGCAACTTCGGCAGGTCTTTCTGAACGAGTTATCACGAGAACTTGGCCAGGATAATGACATGGTTTCTCGATTGAAACCGATCGCAGTCCGTTACGAGCGTGCTTTTGCCTCCCGCCAAAATTCAGCTCTCTACGCGCGAAGCGCTGGGACCTGGACCCAGATTGTTTTGAATGAGATATTTGAAAGACAAGTGATTGTTGATGAATCACTTGCTCAAAGCAGGGATCAGGTCTTGGCTGCACGATACGCCGTCCAAAGCGAAACGCAGCAAGCAGAGAAGCATCAAGGCTTGTCCTCGGTTTCGATACTTCCAATCATTGATCCGCATCTGAAATATGACTTGATCACGCGATCGTTGACTGAGAATTTCGCAAGGCGCATCTGGTTGTGGCCCCACGAATCCGAATCGTTGGCTGCCGAAATGGACATGACACTTCAATTTCCTGGTTGGGCCAATGTCTGGACCAAGCCGATTCAAAACAGAATTGACATGCTAGCGACAGGCGTTAATTCTGAAGTGGGCATCCGGGTGCTTGGGCCCGATCTGGACGACGTAGTGCGTACATCGGAACTCATTGCTGAGGTGCTTCGGGAACTTTTCGGGGCTGCCGATGTCATCGCCGATCCAATTCGCGACAAAAACTATGTAGACATCGTCGTCAATCCAGAGCGATCGCTCCAATATGGAATTGATTCCGATGAAGTAGAATATCTGTTTGAAATGGCAACAAGAGGACGGGTATTTGAGGGGACTTTTCGCGATAGCGGAATGCTTCCAATTCGTATGCTAATACATCAATCTCGCCAAATGGCAATTTCGGGGATTTTGGAAATTCCAGTTCCTAGCAGCCGACGCCTGTTGAAGGAAACTCTTGAAACAGGAAGGCTGTTCGACACGGTGCCGATGTCTACCATTGCGGAACTTCGCCAAGAAGATGGTCCGGCGACCATTAAGAGTGAGAACGGATCGATTCGCAATTTCGTGCGACTCAATGTTCGTGGTCGCGACCCGGTAGAGTTTGTTGACGATGCAAAAACTGTAGTTGCAAGGTTAGTAAAACTCCCTCCCGGCGTCCGGTTGGAATGGACGGGTCAATACGAGCACGCCATTCGGACTCGTTCGGCCATGTTATGGATCGTGCCAATTTCTGTCATCTTGATAGGGCTGTTCTTGTGGGTCACTTTTTTTGACTTAGCCGATGCGGGATTAATGTTCATTTCGGTTCCAGGAGCGCTCGCAGGTGGAGTGCTGTGCCAGTGGATTCTTGGATTTCCATTTTCCGCTGCCGTCGGAGTTGGCTACATCGCGTGTTTTGGAATGGCGGCTGCTACTAGCATGATCATGTTGGTCTACCTAAGAGCGTCCGTAGCCGACGCTGGAGGCTTGGAGCGAATGACTCTGTCTGAGTTACGCACAGCGGTTATCGACGGAGCAGTCCATCGATTGCGGCCGAAGCTGCTAACCGAGGCCACCATTATTTTTGGACTGGCTCCCATTTTGTGGAGTACGGGGGTGGGCGCGGACATCATTCGCCCTATGGCAGCTCCTGTTTTGGGTGGCATTCTAATAGCTGATGAAGTCGTTGATTTGTTGATACCGGTTGTTTTTTATGCGGTCCGCCGCCGCCGTTGGCACCACAAACACAGGTCAAATTCTCAAAACAGCGCAATTTTTTAGTAGTCCTAGAAAGGAACTGAACTTATGACACAGCCAAGGTTGATCCTGGATTTACGCTGTCTGCTACTTATGTTCCTTTTGAACAGCGGTTGCGCTCCCGATCCGGTCCAACGTTTCGTGCCCACACCTACAGACGCACGTCAAGCCGTCGAGACCGCATTATCTAACTGGAAGTCCGGTACAAAACACGGCACGATCTCTTCCCCATCATTAAAAGTGAAAATCGATGTCTATGATGCCCGTTGGCACGATGAAAAAAAGAAACTGGAATCCTACAGAATTGTCAAAGAAATCACCGGTAAGCCGCTCCCGCAATTCGAGATACAATTGAAGTTCCCAGGCAAGCCGGAGGAAACGACAATCTATCTGGTCAATGGTATCGACCCACTACAAGTATACCGCGAATCCGACTACAACAAGGCATACGGAGTGGAGACCAAGGGAATCAAATAGATTTGTGCAGCACGGGCGAGCAGTGTTTCGGCTGTTTGATCGTAGTGCAGTCCAGTAGAACCAGTCGAACGCCCATCGATTACGGGATTCCATCGACCAACTTGCTGCAAGTGACGAAAGTAAGTGTACTACTTAGGTAAATAATCGGTGTTGAGGAAGATGACTCCTAGATTAAAGAAGTCGCTCCGCTGAAAATGAAATTTAAAATTGTTTTTAGCCGGGGAGGAACTGAATTGACCAAAGTACTAATCATTGACGATGATCGAACTGTTCGGCATATCGTAACGACCGGGTTGAGCGGTTACGCTGATATCTCGGTTGTTCCGGCTGCCGATGGTGACATAGGGTTGGCACTGATCGAATCGGAAAAGCCATCTGTGGTCCTCCTCGACGTTTACTTGCCAAATCACAACGGTTTGGAGTTGTTTAGGAAAATCCGAGCCATCGATCGCAAGCTGCCAGTCATATTCATAACAGGAGATACTTCCAGCGAAACGGCTATCCAGGCAATGCGGGCCGGGGCATTTGATTACTTGCCAAAACCGCTTGATATTGGCCAGATCAAAAGTCTGACTCTGAGCGCGATACGTGCCAGACAAATGATGGATGAGCCGGTGGCTTTCCAGGTTGGAGAAGGAGAATCTGGAGGGGAAAGATTCATTGGGAAATAGAAATCGATGATCGAAGTATATAAGTCGATCGGACGGGTTACCGCCGAGAACGTTACAGTTCTCATTCGCGGTGAGAGCGGTTGCGGAAAAGAACTGGTTGCTCGCGCGTTGGTGCAGCATAGCGATAGGGCAGGCGAGCCGTTTGTTGCGGTCAACTGTGCAGCCATTCCTGACCAACTGCTGGAGAGTGAGTTATTTGGTCATGAGAAAGGCGCCTTTACAGGCGCCGAGCGAAGAAGGATCGGGCGGTTTGAGCAATGCGATGGTGGAACGATATTCCTGGATGAGATCGGCGACATGTCGACAATCATTCAGGGCAAAGTACTTCGCCTACTCCAAGAACAAAAATTTGAGCGGGTAGGAGGAAACGAAATGGTCACAACCAACGTTCGTGTACTTGCTGCCACCAATCGACCGCTAGAAGCGATGGTCAAGGACAACTTGTTTCGGGAAGATTTGCTTTATCGATTGAATGGATTCACTATCGATCTCCCGCCGTTGCGAGAAAGGAGCGAAGACATACCCCTCTTGCTCGAATATTTCCTGCGCCGAGCCAAATCGGATATGGGGAAGAAAGACATCCAAGGGATCTCGCCGAAGGCATATGAACTTTTACTCCAATACGATTGGCCAGGGAATGTTCGCCAGCTTCAGTCCGCGATAAGGCATTCGATGATCAATACGACAGGTACTGTCATCGACGTCGACAATTTGCCATCGTTCGTGACCGGTGCAGCTCCGGTTCGATTCCCGCAAGATCCATCGGGACAAGCGATACCCATTGCGGTGGACTCTGAGAAGGGCTCAGAATTTGAGATGCATTCCATTGGAACCACATCGACCGAGCAATATACGGAAGGCCTTTGGCCGTCGCATGACGGCGACTTTCAACTATCGCAATTTATTGACGAGCGACTCGCAGCTGGTTCAACAAACATTTACGCGGAGGCGTTGGAGCAAATGGAACGTCGTTTGTTTGCTAAAGTGCTAGACGTGACGAGCGGTAACCAATCCAAAACGGCTGAGGTTCTTGGGATTACGCGGGGTAAGGTTCGCGACAGGATTGCGGCCTTTGGAATCCTTGTCGAGAGGACTGTGTCGGTCGGTAAGCAGTAGCGTTTTCCTTTCCCGGTGCTTTGGGACAGTTAAGAATTTTTGATTTGCATTTGACGAAGTGTTTGAAAGCAGAAGACCTGTGGGAGCTACTCCTGTGTTAACTTACTCAGGATTTTGCGGAGCGTGCTGGGATCTAAAGGCTTTACCATGTGATGATCGAAACCTGCGTCGCTTGTCTTTTGCCGTGTCTCCTCCTGCCCCCATCCAGTCTGCGCGATAATCGTAACATACTGAGATTGGTTTTGGGCCCGAATCCAACGGCAGACTTCGTACCCATTCAGTTTTGGCAAACCGATATCGAGCAGGACTACTTGCGGATCGAATCTTCGGGCTGCGGCAACGGCCTCTTCTCCGTCGAATGCGGCGCATGTTTGGTGTCCAAGTCGACGAAGCAGCATAGTTAGAGTTGCTACGCTATCGCGATTGTCGTCCACGACGAGTATTCGCAGAGAGGAATTGGTTTTCTCTCCTTCGCTGGACTTTTTCATTGGTGGTTCAGGCTGTTGTTCACCCTGGGCCGGGATTCTTACGACAAACTCGGCACCACATCCCACTCCGCTGCTATTGGCATTTACGGTTCCGCCATGCATTTCCACTAATCGCCGTACCAAAGATAGCCCAATTCCGAGCCCGCCACGCGACTTCTCTAAGGATTGGTCTGCCTGAGTAAACATGTCGAAAATAGAGGGTAGTTGCTCCGAGGATATGCCGATACCGGAGTCTCGAACCGAAACGAGTACATCCTTGCCGTCCAGGTGAGCGCTGACACAAATACTGCCATTCGGTTCAGTGTACTTCGCCGCGTTATTTAGCAGGTTCAAGAAGACTTGCGCGAGACGGGTAAAATCCGCATCTAGCCGAACTGGAGCAGACGGTAGAGAAACAGAAAGTTGGTGGTGCATTTGGTCGATCAATACCCGGCTCGTTTCGATAGCGCTGTTAAGCACATCCGAGAGTAGAACGGACTTCTTCTGAAGTTCGATTTTGCCAGTAACAATTCGGCTGACATCCATCAAGTCATCTACGAGTCGAACCAGTTGGCCTAGCTGACGTTCCATCATCGTTCGTGTCTGTTCCGCTTCGTCTTTGCTAAGGTCCGTTAACTGCAGCAACTGCAAGCCGCTTCGAATAGGAGCTAGCGGATTGCGCAGTTCGTGAGCAAGCGTTGCTAAAAATTCTTCCTTACGCCGCCCCATCTCTGATAAATCGGCAGCAAGACTTCGCAATGCATCCTCGGCTGTTTTGCGATCATGAAAATCCGTATTGGCGCCCACCCATTCTCGCACGGAGCCATCTGCGTTGAAAATCGGGACGCCTCGCACACTGAACCAGCGATAAGCACCCTCACGCGTCCTCACGCGGAATTGATTCTCGTGCAATGTTTTATTCTTGAGGGATTCGTCCCAAAGCTCGACCGTTCTTTCATGGTCATCTGGGTGGATGGACCTGAGCCAGCCCCAACCGGTTTTTTCCTCATCGGTTTGCCCTGTAATCTTATTCCATGCGTCACTAGCAAACACGACTTCGCCTTTAGGATCTGTACGCCAGACGACAGTCGCAGACGCTTCGACCAGCGCGCGGTAGCGCTCTTCGCTCTTATGCAATTCGACTTCCGCTTGAATTCGGTCTGAAATATCGCGCGCAATTTTTGAAGCCCCGACGACTTCGCCTGCAGCGTTGCGTATGGGCGAAACAGTGATCGAGACATGGATGAGACTTCCATTGAGTCTGCGTCGAATAGTTTCATAGTGTTCGACTCTCTCGCCAGCACAAATGCGACTCAAAATGAGTTCTTCGTCCCGCATGTGTTCCTTCGGGATAATGAGCGAAATATGGGAGCCGACGGCTTGTTCTGTAGAGTATCCAAACAAACGCTGTGCACCGGTATTCCAAGTGAGTATGGTACCGTCGAGCGTTTTGCTGACGATGGCGTCGTGGGACGACTCGATGATAGAGGCGAGGACGCGTTCAGAGTCGGGCTGTTGACGCGATGAATTTTCAACAGTAGCACCCCGTGTCTTCAGAATAGCTTGGCTTTCTCCAGGTGAAATTGAGGGTAAAGGTTTCCGATCTTCGCCATTCATTCTCATCAATTACTCCGAAATCCTCTTTCAACCGCCGACCAACCGTGCTTTTACCAAGTTCACTTTCGCAGTGCCTGTTCGAAAAGCAAACGCCGTGCCTATTCGAGAGGCAAACGCCGTGCCATTGGTACCCGAGTATCGAGCTCTAACGTTTTGGGAGGCCATGATCGCTTGGCGTCCCTCATTTTCGGACTCGCCAATGAACGCCACCGGTTTCCAAACAAGCAATGTGCCGAAAAAACGTTCGGGGTGATCGATTGACTTTCAGTCGTCCAAAAAAATCGCCCCCCACCTGGGCTACCAATGGAGAGCACTTTTCGTGTCGACGTTGGAGCACGGGTTGAGCATTATACTATCGTCGAGTTGCCAGGTGAGAGGTTTCGACAAGCGAGCAAAATACTCGCATTGGTTATCCTTCATTCGGGTGCAAACAATGCAAACGACGCAAATGGCGTACCATTGATTGAAAGTAGGGGGAAACTTGCAGCTTGTTGACGGTCCAAAGGGCTTGACGCATCGGATGTATCGTTTCAGCCCGCTTCGCTTCTTAGGAAGACGCTCATTCCGAAGATCTCTTCGAACAGGTCCCCTGATTGTCGAACGGTTAATTGCTCGAGCGATACGTCTTCGATGCCATGCGTTGCAATGGTGAGACGGTCGCCGTCGCGGCGGCAACGTATGTTGCTAATGCGTTGGGACCGCGATTCGTCCAAAGCAATGGCGAGTCTCAAAATGGCTGCTAGTTTAGCGACAGCGACGCGGTCATTGCGGTCCAGTGTTGCGTAGCCTTCGTGATCTGGCTGGGGCGACGAACGTCGATGGTATCTCACAATCAACGCTACCAATAGAACGTCGCGAACCGAGAGACCAAAAAGTTCACTATTGCGAATGATGTACATCGCATGCTTGTGGTGGCTCCTGGCATTGAGGAAGGTGCCAATTTCATGGAGCAATGCTGCCAGGTAAAGCAACAACTCCATGCGTTGGTCGAGTTGATGCTCCTCGACCAAATCCGAGAAAAGCTTCCTCGATAACGTCGCAACGTGTCTTGCGTGGGTTTCATCAAAGGCCATCTTGCGACCGAGGTTTATCGCCGACCGAATGATCTGATTGCGAAATTCTGCCGTCCACGCGTCTCGTACTGCCAAGTCACTCAAAAGCCCATCCCGCAAATTGGTATCTGCGATGTGAATCTTTTGGCAATTGAACTCCTGAGCCAATAAAACGTAGCTCATCAGCGCTGGCCAAACGGTATCGGCATCTGCATAGTTCAGGCCGAAGCGAGCTACCAAGTCATCTTCTTTGAGCACGCTGACCAGTTTGGCAAAGTCCATGAGTCCATCGACCGGTACGCTACAGATCTGCTTATTGAATTCGGCACCAGCCACGTTTGCCGCGGCCAGACGAACATCACCGCCGATCGCAACCATTTGTATTTGCTTGTCCGAATCTACATGTTCGTAGATTTGGTGCACTTGGCGCTGGATCTGGCTCTCGATGATAGCTCGCTGTTTTGCGTGCGAGGTATTGAGTTTGTCGACTTGTTCAAAGAGTCGAAGCGATCCTAAGCGGTAGGTGTTGGAGAATAAAACGTTGCCACCGCGAACCACCAGAATTTCGGTGCTGCCGCTCCCGACTTCGACTACGATCGTTTTGACCGAGGCGAGCACGGGGTTTGCTTGCAATAGTGGCTGGATCCCCATGTAGGTGATTCGATTCACCTCTGCTTCGTCTAGCGATTCCACTTCGAGGCCGGTTGCGATGTACATTCGGTCGATGAAGGCAAGTCGATTGCTGGCCTCGCGAACCGCGCTGGTGGCGACCACGCGCACTTGATCCGGTCTGGCGATCCCGTACTCCTGCATCAGCCGGCGATAGCTTTTGAGCACTACAGCGCATTCCTCAATGCTATGGCGGGAAATGCGTTGGATCGTAAAGGTGTCTTTTCCGAGCGAGACCGCTTGAGAAACCTCCTCTAGGATTCGCACGCTCCCTTTCGCGTCGATTTCGGCGATCGCCATCCGTACGCTGGTCGCGCCTATGTCGACAACGGCAACGGGGCGAGCCGTTGCGTTCACCGAAGTGGCGGAGGTCCTATTTAATGGAGCAGATGACATAGCGGGCAGGCAGATACAAGAAATCGATGACTAAGCAAAAATTGGTGCACTGGATGATAGCTTGTCGTTCCAACGGTTTGTAGGCTGTTTCGATCTTTAATCTTTTTCGCAGAATTGCTAAAGTCTGAAACTACGGAGCGGGAGCAAGTTGCCGACCCGACAAAACTATCCCGAGTCAACTGACTTTCAGGAGATGCGAGCATGGACGCAGCGTCAAATTTCAAATCGTTCTTGGTTGCTATGGCAGCCAGTATCGGGACCGCCTCGTTCGTCTTTAGCGACGATGCCGCGACCGATTTGCAAGGCCACGGCAAACAGTGCCAAGCGACAACCACGCAAGGTAGTCCTTGTGCCAATGGGGTATGCGATGGACAGGTCTGCGAAGCGGGCAAATGCCCGGCGGGTAGCTGCGCGGGTGATACTGCCGGTCGATGCACGGGTGAAACTGCGCCTAAAAACACAGCCTGTAGTGAAACCTCGAATAACAACGCTGGCTTCGCAGCTTTTTTCAGCGAATGGCTTTCCAAAAGTCCCAAGTTTTCCGCCCAGGTAGCAATTCATTTTGGAACACCTGTAGCGCAAGAAGGCAAGCCCGCCGATTTTTTCATCCAAGATGATCCAACCAGTCGCTTTAGCAACTTCAACATTGGCGGTGCGGTCAACAGTGACGCTGGTGTTGTCGGGAAGTTTGTGCTCGCCGAGCGGAACTTCGACTTGCTCAAGGCCAAGAGCGATTCGAGCAGCGCAATGCGAATCGTTCCGCACATCGCCAAGCCCATGCGCTTTACGGAACGAATCCCTCGACTACAACTCGGTGAACTGGTAAATGACGTGATCATTTGCGGGCATCGAATCTGTACGGGAAACAAGTGCTACGAGGTAAAAGACGAGCCTGTTAAGGGTACCGCATGCGACAAAAACGAGGAGGCCTGCGCTTCTGAGAATGTTCAGGACGAGCCGATCCTCGTTCTTCCGATAGCTCCGCCGGCGCCTCCAGGTGGCGAAATCGCTCTTTACGAAAGTGTCTCGCCTGAAACCGAGGCAGCATCGATCCTTCGCAACAGCGGACTTGGGCAAGTCAACATTTCATTGCCAGTCACTACCGTCGTGGATTTGTTGGTAGCCAAGACCGAACTATCAACGCGACTGGAGATGACTAGCCAATTGATGGATGAGCGTCAAGCAGCCATGCAGCAAATCCAATCGTTGGCCAATCGCAATGCGACCCTCTCGACGCAACTCGCAGTAGCCGAAGCTCGAAATCAGATGTCGGATGCATTGACAGCAAGTGTCGTCGAACGTGCGGAGCTTGCAATCAAATTGGCCTCGCTGGAACCGAAAACAGGAAAACTGCAAGGTTCGACGAGCGTCGTGCAAACGATACAAGAAGACCTTTCCAACATTCGACGTCAGATCGCATTGCTCCGAAGGTCGCCGGTCCCGTTCGCGCAAAGCTACGTTGGTACAGAGAGAATGCAACCGTATGTCCCAACCGCACAGCTGCCGGTATCTCAGCTATCCAAGGAAAGCGAAGCGACTTGTTTGGGGGATGTTACGGAAAACGCATCGACGGTAAAGTAAACGAACGGGAGGCGATCGCCCTTCCGTTCAAACTTTAAAGCGAAGCCGTTAAGGCTTGCTGACCGACGAAAGCTGAAATGTCACTTCCGCAAATCGATTTTATCTCCTCGAAGATGGATCAACTCCGGGATCGATTGCGGATCATGGGCAGAGAGTCGATTGCTGCAAAGAGCAGCGCTGGCAGAATCGTCGCCGTGGATATTCTTGCATTTCGCGATAGTCCAGCGACGGATGTTTCTGCAATGGACGGATACGCAGTCCGTTGGTGCGATATTAATTCGCAGGCATTACCGGTTACGGGCACCGCCACTGCAGGTTCTGTCCCACAACAACTTGATCTTGGATCGGCCATTCGAGTGTTTACCGGTGGACCGGTTCCAATCCAAGCGGAGTGTGTGATTCGACGGGAAGACTGTTTGGAATCTGGCACACATGTCACTATCCAAATACCTCAAACGACGGTTGCATTAGGGCAGCATATCCGCAGGCAAGGGGAGAATGCGAAAGCTGGCGATTCGGTGATTCAGGCCGGTTCGCATCTAGCTCCGTGCCGTTTTGCGGGTGCGATGACTTTCTTGTCCGAAGAGACGATCGAGGTCTTTAAAAAAGTTCGCGTCAGCATCATCAATACAGGGGATGAGCTGATCGAGTTTGGGCATAGAATTGATCCGTGGCAGATCCGAGACTCGAACGGTCCCTTTTTGGAATCTAGTTTTGCAAACATGCCTTGGGTTGAAACGCACCGGGCCAAGGTATCCGATCAACGCGAACAAACCGAACAGGCGATTCGCGATGCTCTCGAACGATGCGATGTACTGTTGCTCACAGGTGGCGTCTCGATGGGTGATACGGACTACGTGCCCGACTCGATTCGCTCTGCTGGTGGCAAAGTTATCTTTCATCGAATTCCCATTCGGCCGGGTCGGCCTATGCTCGGTGCCCATGGTCCAAACGGGCAATTGATCCTGGGGCTACCCGGCAATCCGCTGAGTGTAGCAGTCACCTTTCGTCGCTATGGCATGGAACTGATTCGGCATGTAGCGGGCTTTGCTAAGCCAGTCCCCGTTCCATGGATACAGTTCGAGACCGAGGATCCTAAGTCGATCGATTTGACTTGGTTTCGATTGGTATCAATGCAAGCGAACGGCAAGCTTGCACTCGTCGCCAGCCAAGGCTCGGGGGACATTGCATCGCTCGTTCAATCCGACGGGTTTGTAGAAATACCACCGAACTGCAATGCGATTGGAATTAGAAAGTTCTATCAATGGTAATTGCTGGCGATGGCCAACCGGTGGGATAGGGCGCTTCGACGGAGATGCATTCGGCGTTCTGCGGATGGCGAAACTCAATTTTTTTGGCGTGCAATGCGATCGGCGACTCTCGTTCGCCTGGGATTGTCCCCAACCAATCGAGGCCACTGCCATACAAAACGTCGCCGATTATAGGGTGCCCTCGCGATGCGAACTGAAGTCGGATCTGATGCATTCGCCCGGTTTCGAGTTCGATTTCTACTAAACTGGCAAGCTGCCCAGAGTTCAAGACACAGGTGCCGATAACACGGAACGTCAAGACTGCTTCTTTCGCACCTTCGTCCACTGCGGAAGTCAATTCTGCGCGAGGCTCATTCGTGACCTTGCGCATCGTATCGCGCCATGTACCAGAAGCGACACCCGTGAGTACGGGAACAATTGCGTGATAGATCTTGCTCACTTTGCGCGAAGCAAATTGGTCGCTAAGCCTTTTCAAGGCACGTTGGTTTCTTGCGACAACCATGGCACCAGACGTGACGCGGTCAAGTCGATGCGGAATACCGATGAACGGCATTGGGGCCGTTGCCTCTCGTTCTCTCAATTGTCTAGCAAGAAGCGTTTGGACACTATCGATACCGGTCACTGCTTGCGTCAGAACCCCAGATGGCTTGTTGATCACTAAGAACCAAGAGCTCTCGAGCAAGATTTCGATCATAATCAACGATACAGTCAAAGCAAAAAAAACGAGAAGCACCGGCCACGAATTCGAGTCATCATGACTGCGAGCTCATTGGGCTTCTCGTTACAGTTATGTTCTAATATGTCTTCGCGCCGGTCAAGTGGTAAACCGAGTTCGTGCGATAAATGTTGTTTTGCAGAAAGCGAATAACGGCAACTATGGATAACGGGAACGATAGATAGCGGTCAATATGGATAATGGTAATCATCGTGAGTCGATTCACTTCGTAACAGGCAAGCTAGCCGAGCCTGCACTGCGAGAGATTGTTGAGTCGATTGCAAGCAAGCAGTCTTTTGCATACACGATCGAGGTTCTACCTATTACGGTCGCAGCGCTTATGACGCCGCAATGGTTGTTGAAGCACATGTCGATTCCCGAAAAGTCAAC
>JBBRGW010000010.1:0-23001 GCA_038223525.1 Pirellulales bacterium | reverse complement strand
GGCTCTTGCATGTTGTGGCAGTCGACCCTAGCCTGGGTTCCTTCTCGTCGGATGCTATGCATCGCGCTTTGGTGCACTTCGCCACTCGTGCTCGGACACGGCTCCGTCGTGTCGGCGGATGCCCCTAGCGGAGTTGCGATGTGTTTGATCCTGAGGCTAACGGTTCGACTTTGGCACCATCCATCGCTTGTTGGATTTGCGCTATCCGGCATGGCGTGGGGGCTCGCCATCGGAACCAAATTCACCTTTGGGCCGCTCTATCTGGCCTACCCCCTTTTAGTTCATCTCTCTGCAACCAAAGGCTGGACTCTCGCCATGGCTGGGAATGATTCCGAGAGTGCTTCCTACAAACATTTTTGGCTTGTCGCGATTCCAAACCGGAACTGGATAGTGCATGCACTCATCGCCTGCCTGACGCTGAACTGCCTCTATTTCTTCCACGAAGTCGGAGTACCGATCGAGAAACACCACTTCATCAGCCACGCTTTTTCGGCAATCACTCAAGTGACCAAGGAAGAAAGTTCAGCGTTTCTGGGTTCGGGCAAACGCGTCTTGGGATGGATCCCTTCGCCCTTTCCAAAATCGTTTTTGGAGGGAGTCGACCAGCAGTTGGCTGATATGGATTCCCCTCGCGGTGCCTATCTACTGGGATCGCGGATCGCAGGAGAGATTCATTGGTTTCATCTGGTTGGCTACCTCATGAAAGAGCAACTCGCGGTTTGGGTAGCGGGACTTTTGCTCATGGTGGCATCGCTTCTCGGATGGCTGCGGCGCACTCCTCGTGCCGAAAAAAAGTCAGATGATCCCCTAGTCACCTTCTCGGTTCTGTTCTTGCTATTCTTTACGTTGTTTATGGCGACACAATGCAATCTCGTCTGGAACATTCGCTACCTAATACTCGGCCTTCCGCTTGTCTATGTAAGTGTTGCCGCGCTGTTACCCTCCGTATTGAGCTTGTCGCCTCGAACAAGTCGTACTGGAAGTTCGGATCCGTTCGTGTACGGTTTGATCGCTGTGATGGCTCTCGAATTCGCAGCCAACTATTCGTACCATTTTTCCTACATCAATCCGATATTTGGCGGTTCGCATCGAGTACCCATTGCGCTCAACGATAGCAATTTCGATTACGGACAAGACTTGTTTCGCATTCGAGATTGGTTAAGTCAACGTGCTCAGCAACATGCCTATGGCAATGATCAAAAAATACATGGTGTCCTATCCGGTCATGGTCGATTGTGGCTGGGCGATCTCATTACACCCGCGACCGATGAAGTCGTTCGCAAGGCGCTGGTACAAAAAGAACTGGAAACAGGGGCTTGGCGAATCCGTAAGCTAGACGATCGTTCGCGAAGCGATATCTTAATCGTGTCGCGCGGCTGATCTCATCCTGAGCCATGGGCTGTCCGCTATAGCACCCTTGGCGATGATCGCACACTATCTACCGACTTGCTGACCAAGCTGCTTCGGCATCCTCCAGACATGAGTATTACGCCGGTCATTGCTGTTTATCTTTTGGAGCACTAATTAATCAAGCGTTCCTAGGCACAGCGCTTTTACTTGGGTGTCATTGCCCACATCTTTTATGCTCTTGCACCTGGGGCCTACAGGTGCCAGCGAAAGGGACATGCTGTCTACACGACGCGTGGATATGCGGCTTCGTATTCGGAAATCTTTTGTTCGTTAACCAACGTCAAACTGATATCATCAAGTCCATTCAACAAGCAATGGCGACGAAACGGTTCGACGGTAAAGGGGGCGACAAAGCCCTGGCCATCGGTCACAACGCACTCTTCTAAATCCACAGTCAATGTATAGGAAGCGTGCGACGCGTGGCGTTGGAATAGTTCTTCGATTTGCTGTTCGCTCAGTTGGATTGGCAACGTCCCGTTCTTAAAGCAATTGTTGTAAAAGATATCTGCAAAGGAAGGGGCAATGATGGACCGCAAGCCGTAGTCGGCGATCGCCCATACCGCATGCTCACGCGACGAACCACTTCCGAAATTGCGCCTTGCGATCAAGATCGATGCATCTTGACTGCGAGCCAGATTCAGCTCAAAAGTCGGATTCGGTGTGCCGTCTTCGTTGAATCGCCAGTCAAAGAAGAGATACTGCCCGAAACCGCTTCGCTCAATTCGCTTGAGAAACTGTTTCGGGATGATTTGATCGGTATCAACGTTGGCCCGGTCCATCGCTGCGACGATGCCTGTTACTTTAGTAAATGGATTCATGATGCGCTCAGTAAAATGTTTTCGAGAGATGTTGAGGTGCTTGTACGGAAAGTAAAGTGACGCGCTATCAAGCTCGATAGGTCCATTCTCGGATGTCAACGAAGTGTCCTGATACTGCTGCTGCTGCTGCCATGGCTGGCGAAACTAAATGCGTCCTTCCCCCTTTTCCCTGTCGCCCCTCGAAGTTGCGGTTGGAGGTGGACGCACAGCGTTCCCCTGGCTCAAGCCGATCCGGGTTCATTGCCAGACACATACTGCAACCGGCTTCACGCCAGTCAAAGCCCGCCTCTTTGAACACCTGGTCGAGTCCTTCCGATTCTGCTTGACGTTTCACTTGTCCGCTGCCCGGAACAATCATCGCATAGACCTTTTCGCTAACCTTATAGCCCTTGACTACATTGGCTGCCGCTCTCAAGTCCTCGATTCGTGCGTTGGTACAAGAACCGATAAAGACGCGATCGATTGAAACACTTGTTAGCGGTGCACCCGCTTTGAGTCCCATGTACTCGAGCGAACCCGCTGCCGACTTGCGTTCTGTTTCATCGCCAAAGTCTTTCGGATTAGGGACAGGCGAATTGATCGATATTACTTGGCCTGGGTTCGTTCCCCAAGTAACCTGCGGCTCAATGTCTTGGCCGCGATAGACACTAACGCGATCATAAGTTGCTCCGGGGTCCGATGGCAGTTGTCTCCAAAGCGATTCTGCCCTGGCGAAATCCTTGGGAGCAAAGGGGCGTCCTTTCAGATAGTCGAACGTGGTTTGGTCGGGGGCGATCATGCCCGCTCGTGCGCCGGCTTCGATGGACATATTGCAGACGGTCATCCTCTCTTCCATGCTCAATCGGCGGATCACTTCGCCAGTGTATTCCAGTACATAGCCCGTGCCGCCGGAGGTGGTCAGCTTGCCTATCAAATAAAGAATCAAATCTTTGGCGGTAACCCCAGGCGCTAATTCGCCGTCCACTCGCAACTCGTAGGTCTTCGGCAGATACTGCAAGAGCGTTTGGGTCGCTAGAACATGTTCGACTTCGCTGGTCCCAATACCGAATGCCAACGCACCAAAGGCTCCGTGCGTTGCCGTATGCGAGTCACCGCAAACAATCGTCATGCCGGGTTGTGTGTAGCCCAGTTCCGGACCGATGATGTGCACGATCCCTTGATGGATATCGTTCAGATCATAAAGTCGAACTCCAAACTCCTTGCAGTTCTCTCGCAGTTTGTCGACTTGTTGACGAGCGATTGGGTCGGCTATCGGCAGCATACGGTTGCTGGTAGGGACATTGTGGTCGGGCGTCGCAATCGTCAACTCCGGACGACGTACGGTTCTGTGCGCCAGGCGAAGTCCCTCAAAGGCCTGTGCGCTCGTCACCTCGTGAACCAAATGAAGATCCACGTAAAGCATCGTTTGTTTGCCCGCTTCGCTGAGGACGTTGTGGTTGTCCCAAATTTTTTGGAACATATTGCGGGGTGTTTTGGTTACCGAGGACATAAAAATGATCTGAAATAGTGTTTGTGTCTGGAAGATTTGGATAGGATGCGACGGAACCGAAGGGTCGGGGGTGTTAAGGTTTAGGCCCCCCGGCTATCCTTTTGTTTCATGACCGATATTTTTCCTTAATTGCGCATTTCAGGATAGGCGAAACGATGTCCAATCAAGATTCTTTGCATGACCGCGGATCCGCTCTCGAAAACCAGTTCTTTGCCGAACTCGACGCTAAACTATTAGCAGAACTGAAATCTCACCAAGAGCAAGATAACGCCGTAGCTGAGTTTTCACGCATCAGTGGAATCAAGGACACCAAGATTCTCGAATCGGTTCACAAACTCGGAGTAACACCGCAAGCGTTTTCTGCGATGCGAGTTTTTCCATTGGTTGCCGTTGCCTGGGGCGATGGAGTGCTCGAAGACGCAGAGCGAACCACCATCAACACTTTGGCTGCGACCCATTTCCCAAAGCAATGTCCAGCCGGGCAGTTGCTCGAGAAATGGCTCGAGACGAAGCCGACTTCGGAGATGTTCGACGCTTGGGAGGCCTACGCGAAAGCCCTTGTTACTGCGCTGCCTTCGCAAAATGCAGTGGATCTAAAGAAAGCCCTCGTTCAAGAGATCCAAGCTGTTGCTACCGCCAGCGGCGGTTTGCTCGGTTGGGCCGCAATTTCTCAAGGTGAACACAAAGTCATGAAACGCATCGAAACGGCATTAACGAAAGCGTAACCCAGCCCAATGTTTGCCCGGCCCAGCCGCGTAAAGCAGTAGCAACCTAATCCCCACCAGTCCTCTCGCTTAAAAATTTACGGAGCCCAAGATGAAATACGGCATGAATCTACTGCTATGGTCAGGCGAACTCAACGATGGATTGTTGCCCACTCTTGAGAAAATTAAGGAGATCGGTTTCGATGGTGTAGAGATCCCGATTTTTAATCTTGGTCTCGACTACGCTGCATGGGGCAAAAAGCTCGATGCGATAGGACTCGAACGTACCGGTGTTACGGTTCGCACCCCAGACGACAACCCGATCAGTCCCGACGCAGCGGTTCGTAAGAAGGGTATCGCGTTGAACAAGCAAGCGCTGGATTGTGCCGCTGCCGCCGGTGTCCAAACGATTGTCGGTCCCTATCACTCAGCGCTCGGATACTTCACCGGTGCTGGCCGAACCAACGATGAATGGAAATGGGGCGTAGAAAGCATGCGAGCTACTGCCGAACATGCGGGCAAGGTTAATGTGATGCTAGGTGTCGAACCGCTCAATCGCTTCGAAGTTTATTTCCTCAATGCGCAAGCGGACGCGGCCGAGTTTTGCCGACAAGTTGACCATCCGATGTGCCGAATGATGTACGACACGTTCCATAGCAATATCGAAGAAAAGAATATTTCTAAAGCCATTCACGACATCAAAGACATGCTGTGCCACGTTCACATTAGCGAAAACGACCGAAGTACCCCAGGCAAAGGAAACATCCGCTGGAAAGAAACCTTCGACGCCCTCCGGTCAATAGGCTATGACGGTTGGTTGGTAATCGAAGCGTTCGGTCTAGCACTTCCTGAACTTGCAGCTGCTACCAAAATCTGGCGGCGAATGTTCGACACCGAGCTTAAGCTGGCAGAAGAAGGGCTCAAGTTCATGAAAGAACAAATCGCCCTGCGAGCATAGCAGGTCGCTTAACCACATAGGGTTCCCTCTTAGTTGTGCGACGCGTCGCAGGAACCGCTACGCGGATAGGCTGTGATTTTATTCGCGAGGTGCAAAACATTGTCGCCTTTTGCTCCGCAAAAGTAGCGTTAGTGAGGCGTACTTTCGTGGAGCGAAAGGTGACGATAATAAAATCACAGCCTTGGATAGACAACTATGCTTACGGGCTGCACCGGATAACGATTCACTGGCATAAATCCGGCTTTACGCCAGTGGTTTTTTCAATCGTGGACTTCTCAATCTTCTTTTCCACACACCGGAAGGAACTTCCGGTTTGTAGCACTAGCTCATCGCCATTCCGGACGAACTCTTCCTGGCTCTTGGTCCGCGACCGCCCGAAGACGAACCGCCACTTCGTGAGCTGCTTCGTGGACGGCTCGTTCCTCGCGAGTTGCCGCTGCGACCCGAGGACGGTGATCGACCTCCGCCCGAAGACCGACCACCACCACCGCCACCGCCGGAAACTTTCTGGCTTTGCTGCAACGCAGTCAAAGTCAGGTCGGTCATCGACTCATTGACTTGGATGTTCGTATTGAGCAACCTTTCGACATCTTGCAAACTTCCTCGCTCGTCCGGTGCACAGAACGAAACCGCCGTTCCGGCTGCGCCAGCTCGGGCTGTTCGACCGATGCGATGCACGTAGATCTCAGGCACCTCGGGCATTTGGTAATTGATCACGTGCGAGACACCGTGCACATCGATTCCTCGGGCAGCAATGTCCGTCGCGACAAGAATCGGAGGACGCTCGGATTTGAATGCGTCCAAGTTTCTCGTTCGGGCATTTTGGCTCTTGTTGCCATGGATCGCTACCGCGTCGATTCCACTGCTCACCAAGATCTTGACGAGTTGATCTGCACCATGCTTGGTTCGAGTAAACACAATCGATCGCGAAACGGCTTCGGACTTGATGTAGTTGACCAAAAGCTTTGGTTTGTTTTGAGCAGAAACGTGAAACACGGATTGCTCAACATCGGTCGCTGCACTCGATACCTTCGCGACTTCGACATGCTTTGGCTCAAACAACCATTGTTTGGCCAATTGTCGAATCTCGTCGGGCATGGTCGCAGAGAACATCAGTGTTTGCCGATCCAACGGCACCTTGGCAACGATCCGTTTAAGATCCCTCAAGAAGCCCATGTCGAACATCTGGTCCGCTTCGTCGATTACTAAAACTTCGACGTTGGAAATGTCAGCGATACGTTGATTCATCAAATCTAGCAGGCGACCCGGTGTCGCCACCAAGATATCGACCCCGCGTTGTAGTGCTCGGGCTTGCGGCATTTGGCTTACGCCACCATGAACCACAGCTATACGCAGATTGAGATACTTGCCGTACGTTACAAAGCTTTTCTCAATTTGAGCAGCCAATTCCCGCGTTGGTGCCAATACCAAACAACGGATCGGACGAGGGCCGCGACGATCCGGGCCCGCACTTGGTCGGACTTCTTCCTTGACTGCCTCTTGGCTACCAGTGCCAGTACTCGCAAGTCTCTGCAAAGTTGGCAATGCGAAAGCTGCTGTCTTGCCCGTTCCTGTTTGAGCGCAACCCATGATGTCGTAGCCACTCAGCAAAAGCGGAATAGCTTGCAACTGAATAGGGGTCGCAACTTCGTAATTTGCGGCTGTTAGGGCTCGCATTAGAGGCTGAATCAGCCCCAAACCTTCAAAATTATTCAAAACAATTCTCTCAATTGGGCCCCCGATAAAAGGGCCGGATAAATCTGCATTGGCAGCGAACAACTTGAGGCCGCTAAATTACCGTGGGTGCAGATATGTCTCATTGGACGTTATTAAAGAGCGAAAACGCAACGTCCTAGCGAATTCGTCATGACATGGTCGAAAACGACCTGGGCACAGATGGTTTGTTTTGTCAAACACGCCCAAGAACTCGGTCGACGCCTAAGGTCGACACATGAATATCAAGAGTAAAGGCACCAATTCACCTGTTAAAAGAATGCCTAACGCCGCTTGAGTGTAACACGCGATCGCGCACAAGTCAAATGCACCCCGCCTTTTGCTGGCTGTGTCGGCCGTGAGCAGGTTTGGCCGCCTTGGAGTTTTAGAAGTTATTGCGATTGCAGGCCGAACAACGCTGCTGACTTCCGGGTGGCGGGTGACGGGTGGCGGGTGACGGGGAATACAGCACTTTGGTGCTGACACTTGAGCTAGCATTCTTTAGCCGCGAAAGTGCTGTGTCCCCATGGTTCTCCCCATGGTTCCCTGTCCCTTTGCTTCCTTGGTGTCCGACGAGTTTACCCCGATGTTCCAAATGCCAGACTTCGAGAATTGATCGAGATTGCGAAGCGACTATATCCAGAAATGATAAAAAAGGAGTTACGATGAAAGCAGACGTTTTTGCGGCGGAAATTAGGAAAGCCATTGTCGAGGAGAACACGGGAATCTATCGCGATCTATTCGAAAACACGAAGTCGGCGACAGATCCATATTGGGTTCGTGCGTTGGCGCTCTACAGCGCACTCGATGAAGACCAACGGAACGTATTTATCGAAGTAGTCCGGCAAACGGCAATCGATATGCTGGATTCCCAATTTGCGGATTACGATGCGGGAAAAATCAACAATGGCCCAACCCGTGATCAGGCTACAAGAAAAGCGTTCGTCGACGCGATTTCGAAAATGAAAAAGGATCTTGCGGCAATCCCACCCAATGGAGTTTCAAACATTGGAAACGTCAAAAGGAAGACGTTTACCGATTCGAAAGGGAATATATGGAGGATTGACTTGGAAAATCTCGCAGGAAAGAACTTAACCAAGTAGGACGAAATG
Source organism: Pirellulales bacterium (assembly GCA_038223525.1). GTDB lineage: Bacteria > Planctomycetota > Planctomycetia > Pirellulales > Pirellulaceae > JBKCUI01. The sequence continues at coordinate 14,797 of JBBRGW010000010.1, read as the reverse complement.
CAAGAAATACAACGAAAATTATGCTCTCTATCCCCCGGAGATGTGACGGGGAAGATGCACTTGCTATCGGATTTGGCCGAACTGCTAACAAAACTGTTTATTTCTACCGATGCTTGTAACGATTTTTCGTTTCATGATTCTGAAATTGCTACTCTGGCGGAAACAATCGGTAACGTCGATGTTGAAGACATTGTTTGCGCGTGTTCATCTGTTTTACTTAATACGGCCGAAGAACCCAATGTCAGATCCGCAGCAGCATTTGTATTGGGAAAATCTAGAAATCTGATGGCATTGCGACAAATTGTTGGTTGTCTTCGATCGCCATGCCTGCCACCAGTTGTCAGCAAGCAACTTGCTTTTTCATACGATCTGCTTGCTGAAATCGATCCGACTGGCGAATCAGTTCCGTCGGATATTGGATCTCTTATGTCTCTTCACGGAATACCATGGGACAGCTTAGCGAAACGCATAGTTGTAGATTTACTGTAATGGGATTGGAGTCATTGCCTCAACGAAAGCGCTACCGAACGATTGTGGTTGCCTCATTAGGATGTTACCCAAACGTGGAGTGTTTTCCCGTGGAAATGCTAGCGAAATCAGAGTTGGTTGGAATCATACGTGAACGATACATTGGCGCAAACAAAAAGGATAAGACACGAATACTTGACGAACTTGTCGCGGTAACTGGACACCATCGAAAGCATGCTGTTCGGCTTTTATTGGAGCCTATACTTGTTACTAGATCGAAGACGATTTTTGTCGGACGCAAGATCTACAATGATGCCGTCAAAGATGTTCTCGTGACGCTTTGGGAGTCATCGGATCGATTGTGCGGCAAACGGTTAAAGATTGTTCTCCCAGATCTGCTGAAGTCATTGGAAGGGCATGGTCACTTAAAACTCGATCCGACTGTCAAAAGTCTCGTTCTAAGTGTAAGTGCAGCGACCATAGACCGACTTCTGCGTCCGTTTCGCGAGCATGCAACCGGTCGTAAATGGACTCGTCCCAATCGTAAAACGCGCGCGAAGGTAAATGTGAAAACCTTCACTGAATGGGAGGACGTCGCCCCAGGAAGTTTAGAAGTTGATTTTGTCGCGCATTGCGGCGGAAATCTCTCGGGTGCTTTCATTCACAGCTTGGTAGCGACGGATGTTTCGTCAGGTTGGACGGAGTATATTCCAATCTCAATCCGCGAACAGTCGTTGGTCGTCGAGACGATGGAGTTGCTTCGCACACGATTCCCATTTCCAATCGTTGGGATCAACACCGACAACGATAGCTCGTTCATCAATGAATCGCTCATTGAGTACTGTAAGTCCAAGGAAATCACCTTCACTCGTTCTCGTCCGTATAAGAAAAACGACCAAGCCTGGATCGAACAAAAGAACGGAGCAATCGTTCGAAGGTATCTTGGATATCATCGCTACTCTGGAGCTATTGCCTGTCAAACGATTTCGCACTTGTATGGGAAAGTTCGTCGGTACGTAAACATGTTTCAACCATCATTCAAACTGGAAAGCAAGAGTCGTATCGGCTCGAAGGTCAAGAAGAAATTTCACGCGCCACAAACGCCATGCTCACGACTGATCAATGATCCACGAGTTTCGTCTGAAACGAAAGAGTTCTTGTTGAAGGAGCTCCTGGACAAAGATCCCCTTCAACTACTTCACGGAAGACGGGGCGAGGGACACAGCACTTTGTTGCTGACAGTTGAGCTAGCAATCTTGAGCAGCAAAAGTGCTGTGTCCCCCCCTGCGTGCCTCAGACCTGGGCGTGTGGTTAGTCTAGCAGGTCGATTGCCCCTCTGGCTCCCCGTGGCTGGCTCCGCCGTGATTTCTCGGTCGAGGCGACTGAGTTTTTAGCTTGGAATTGACTATGCTATATTCCGTCTCGGAAGGCTTGACCGGCGTGTGCTTCCGGAAATTGATCCGGTTTACTTCGAAACCACTATTCATAGAGTAACTTTATGCTTGACTTTTCAAGTTATCTGACCTCAAAGCTATTCATCGCAATCTATTGTTTTGTTTTGCAATCGTCCCCGTTGGTATGCGCATCGGATGACAATGAGCCATCCTCAGTGGACGCTAAACGGGATGCCCCGCAAGAGCGCAATCGAGGGCCTCGAGACAGCGGAAAAGTGTATCGCAACCGCGTGACGCCCAATTGGATCGATGGAACACAAAAGTTTTGGTATCGCAATGACCTCGCACAGGGCGCTCGAGAATTTATCGCAGTCGATGCTTCGATCGGCAAACGAGAATTTGCCTTCGATCATGAGGCCATTGCAAGAGCGATGGGAGGAGATACGAAAAGCACGCACTTGCCCTTCGAAAGATTGGACTTCCTACCGACCAATCAAACTTGGCTGCTGTCAACGAGCGAAAAGTCGTACGCCTGGGATCCGAGCTCACAGGTCCTAACCGAAACAGGTGCCGCTAAAGGGCCGAGCAAGTCGGAGGGTACAAGCTCGAACGAACGGCCAATGCGAGCGGAGGGTACTGGAGGCGACAGCTCTTTAACCTTTGAGAACAAGACAAAGACGCCAATCGAAATATTTTGGCTGGGCGGAGAAGGTGAAAAACAGAGTTACGGCAAAATCGAAGCTGGCGCCACCAAGGATCAACATACATTTGGTGGTCACCGTTGGCTAGTCATTAACCATAAAGGGGAGAGCTTAGGGGAAGTCGTTGCGAAAGATAGCCATTCCACGATCGTGGTTGATGGACGACCTATTGCGTCGAGTTCGCCAAATCGCCGCCCAACGCCCTCCCGTGGTTCCAGAAGTCGCGAATTGATTTCGCCAGATGGCAAGTGGCAAGCGAAAATCGAGAACCATAACATCCTCATTCAACTTGTCGATTCCAATGAGCGAGCCATCGAGTTGAGCAAGGATGGAACCGAGGGGGAGGCTTACGGCCAACTCCTTTGGACACCTGATTCGCTTGCGATCGTTGCATTCCGTGAGAAATTGGTGGAAAAGAAAACAGTGAATTGGATTCGATCCTCGCCGCCAGGAGGCGGTAGAGCAGCGCTCGAATCGCGTCCCTATGTGTTGCCTGGCGATGCGTTTCCAACATACGAATTGAATTTTTTTCGCGTTGAAGATGCTTCGCAAATCAAACCGATGGTCGATCGCTTCGAACACGAATGGCTTCGTCCCCGCGTTCGCTTCAACAAGGATGGGACCGCGATTGCCTATGAGCAGACGGATCGTGGGCACGGGCGATTTCGCGTAATCGAGGTTCAGCTTCGCGATGGTGCCGTTCGAAACATCATCGACGAGAAATCAGATACCTTTATTTGGACAGCCCATACGGAAAACCAGAAGCTCACAATCGTTCAGTGGTTGGAGTCCTCCAATGAGATCCTTTACGCTACGGAACGAGACGGCTGGAGACAGCTCACGCTTGTCGACGTAGTCCAAGGCAATGAAAAGCGCGTTCTCACACCAAAGGGGATTGTTGTTCGCAGCGTGGAGTCGGTCGATGAGCAGAATCGGATCCTATGGTTCAGTGCGATCGGCCGCGATGGTCAAGACCCGTACTTCGTCCACTACGGTTATGTCTCGCTCGATACCGGCAAACTGACATGGCTAACCGAAGCAGACGGAAACCATGCAATCCAGTTTTCCCCCAATAAGGAATTCTTGGTAGACACGTACTCTCGAGTGGACTTGGCTCCCAGGACCGAGCTTCGACGGGTGTCGGATGGCAGCAAAGTGTGCGATTTAGAATCCTCTGATATCTCCGAATTGCAGTCGAGCGGTTGGTTAGCACCCGAAGTATTTGTTTCGAAGGGTCGTGACGGCCAAACGGATATTTGGGGGGTCATTTGCCGCCCCAAGAACTTCGATCCAAAGAAAAAGTATCCGGTCATTGAGGACATTTATGCAGGCCCACAAGGATCGTATGTTCCTAAAACTTTTAGCCCTACCATGCGATACGAAACTCTAACCAGATTGGGATTCATCGTAGTGAAAATCGATGGGATGGGCACCGCCAATCGTTCCAAAGCGTTTCATGATGTTTGTTTCAAGAATCTCAAGGACGGAGGATTTCCAGATCGCATCTTGTGGATGAAGTCGGCCGCAGCCAGATATTCAGAAATGGACCTCTCGCGAGTTGGGGTTTATGGGACTTCAGCAGGTGGGCAGAATGCGGCGGCTGCTGTTTTGTTTCATCCTGAGTTTTATCATGTCGCTGTTGCTGCATGTGGCTGCCACGATAACCGGATGGACAAAGCATCTTGGAATGAGCAATGGATGGGATATCCTGTGGGGCCGCAATACTCCGAGTGCTCGAACATAGACAACGCGCATCGGCTGCAAGGAAAGCTCTTTTTGATCGTTGGAGAGATGGACACCAATGTTCCGCCCGAATCTACGATGAGACTCGCGGACTCGCTAATACGAGCGGACAAGGATTTTGATCTGTTGGTTGTTCCGAACGGAGGGCATGGAATGGGTGGAGCCTACGGACAACGCCGCATGAATGACTTTTTTGTTCGGCATTTAATGCCTTCAGCAGACTCGCCCAGCACCGCGAAGGCCGAGGCCAAGCCGACACAAAAGACTGCGACGGAAATGGTACCAACCGCATTAACCCTTGCGCCGATTCCGGTCGATGCCAAGGAACAAATGGGGCTTGCCGTGACACCGCCACCTGAATCCTTTTTCGCTCTGGTTAGGGAAGCGTACAGAGAGAAAGCTCGCGCTTTCTACGGCAAGTACTTAAACATCGAAGGCCTACCAGTCGTCGCATCCAAAGAGGTGGCCGACGAAGCCTTGCTGCGCACTCATCACATAGTAGGTCATATGCTTGCAGGAAGGAAAGATCTGTTGCTTGCGACGAAAAAAAACGGCATGTATCTAATCATCATCGGGAAGAACCAGGTCTACACCGATATGCCCGAATATAGCGACCATCCTAATCCGGGGTTCCAAAATGAGCGAGTGCGAGGGACGGGTGGAAAGCCAACCAGTTTTGGTGAGGAGAATCTACTTGGGCTGGCTCTTGATCGCTATGACGATGAAAGCATCGGAGTGCATGAGTTTTGTCACACCATCGATGGAGCTCTGCGCAGCATCGATTCCAATTGGAACACGAGACTGCGAGAGACTTTTCAAAACGCCAAAGAAAAGAAGCTCTACGAAAACGCGTATGCAGGTACCAATGCAGGTGAATACTGGGCCGAGATTTGCCAAGCCTATTTCGATTGCAATCGGGTCAACAATTGGAATCATGGCCCAATAGGAAAGCGTGAGCAATTGAAGGTCTACGATCCAATGGGCTACGAACTTGTCCGCACTGCTTTTCAGTTCACGCCCGAGACGGATTGGCGTTATGAATTCCCCCGCAAGCAACCGAGTGTCGAGTCACCACCGGCCAAGCTGGGTGTGGATCCATACTATACGAAATTCTGTTGGGCGAGGGAATTCACTATTGTTGGCCGAGAGGCGAGCGATGAGTCCATGTTGATTGCAAATAACATCGTTCGCAGAATGTTCGCCTATCGCCAAGATATTCTCAAAGCCTTTATGTCATCCGATGTGAAGTTGGTAGTCTTAGGGCGAAAAGAAACTTTGGCGGATCTACCCGAGTTTCGAAACAATGCCGCACTCAGGGATAGTTCAGACCTTTTGGCTAGGTATCTGACTTATTCACCACAAGCGAAGATGCTGGTCGTTGCTGAGGAGAATCTCATTGCGACCCAGATTGCTACTGCCGAACAGGATTGCCAGTTGATCTACGTTCTTGCAGATGCCATCTACACGATTACAGGGACCCGAGAGGTCGATCCCGATTGGGAGAATCGCCCGCGCAATATATGGCAACAGTACGAGTTACGCCTCGAACGGATCGATTCGAGACTGGATGCGACTTTAAAAACTCTGTTTGAGAAGCAGATGGTGACAGGCAAGTGGAAGGGTACACAGGCGGTTCATAGCCGCAAGGAATACTGGTCTTATGGTGTATTGGCTTACTTCAATGCAGTCGGACAATCACCGACGCCGCAGGCCTCGACGCGTGCAATACTTTCTCGCGAGGATCTCGCGGCATACGACCCAGAACTGTACCAAATCGTGAACAAAGCGATGGCTTACGATAATCATGTCGATTGGCGATTGCGATAGGGGACTTCCGGGGGCACACCACTTTCATACTGACAGTTGAGCTAGCAATCTTGAGCCGCGAAAGTGCTGTGTCCCCATGGCTCCCACCACACATGGCTCCCATGCCATGGCTCCCACCAAATGGCTCCAAAGTGCTGTGTCCCCATGGCTCCCATGGCTTCTCCCCAAGGCGTTCGATACAAAGATCCGTGCAGTTCCAGGTTTCCAGGGCTAGAATTCGAGTTTAGCTCGATCTCCCTCGTTTCCGCATCGATCGAGTGCCGAACAGACCACCGTCCCTTTCTCACCTGGAACGAACGGAGTTGAGAAGTCAGCTTCTGCTTGGCCGCTCGCTGACTTTGGTGCGGGAATGATCGCCAACTTCCAAGCCCCTCGCTCAAGCGTCCAAATAGCAAAGCCCGCTACGTCACTTCCATCTTGAACGCTAACCTTGATCATATTCGCCTTTGTACCATCTCCCTTTTGATTTTCCGCGATCAAACGCAGCATGGGTCGAGGAGGCGGTATATTGTCTAGCCAAGTGGATGCGGGAATCGCAGCTGGCGTGTTGTAGACGCCAAACTTCAACGCATCATTGAGCGACTTCCGATTCTCAAGCAAACATTTCATGCTGAAATGGACATGCCCTCCAACGAGATGGTCATTGGCAGCATATTCGCGTGTGAGCAAGATCTGATTGATAATCTCCGACGGAAGCCACGATGCCTCGGAGCTGTTGATCCTGCTGGTGTAGATACCAGGCCAAATATGCCGCTGGAGAATGTTCTCCTTGGCCCAATAGTCCAAAAGAACGCCGAATGCTTGCGGTGGTTTATCGATGGGCCAATAGAGCTGAGGCGTGAAGTAGTCGAGCCAACCCTTCGCAAGCCATAGCTCTGCATCTGCGTAAAGTTTGTCGTATTGACTGAATCCAACGATACCCGAAGGACGCCTGGACGGTTTACCAATGCCAAATGGACTGATTCCAAACTTGACGTGTTTCTTCTCTTGCTTAATGCCGGTGTAAATCCTTTTAATTAACTGATCGACATTGCGACGTCGCCAATCCTCGCGGCTGAGTTTCGCACCTAGGTCGAGACTACTTGATAGGTAAACTTCCCAAGCAGGATCGTCAGGAAAGGGGACCTCTGCTGGCGCCTTGGGTTTGGCATCGGGATTACCATCGCCCAAACCGTTGGAGATTTCGTTCACAGGATAGGGATAGAAATAGTCGTCGATATGGACACCATCGATATCGTATCGACGTACCACATCTAAAATCACTTTCAGCGTTTGCTCGGATGCATCGGATTCAGCAGGGTCCATCCATTGGTAGCCTCCGTACGATTTGACCGCATGCGGTAAGCGGGTTGCGATGTGACTGGTTGCATTCCGCGATTTGGCCACTGTATGTCTTGCGCGATAGGGATTGAACCATGCATGGAGCTCTATGCCTCGCGCGTGCGATTCCTTCACCCAAAGCTCGAGCGGATCATACAGCGGAGTCGGCGCTTTTCCTTGCTCCCCCGTCAGGTACTCGGACCATGGTTCCAAGTCGGATGCATAGAAAGCGTCCGCACTGGTACGAACTTGCAATACCACTGCGTTCAAATGAATGGACTTGCATCTATTTAAAATCGTGACCATCTCCTCCTGCTGTTTCTGGGTGGACAGGCCAGGTTTGCTTGGCCAGTCAATGTTGGCCACTGTTGCAACCCAAACCGCCCGAAATTCACGCGGCAAAGCGGGAGGCGAAACCTCGTCTTGAGCTGACAATGGCGAATGAAAAAAGACTCCAATCAAGAGAGTAAGTAAACTCAGCAATTGGAAGGGAATCATGGAGGATTGATTTGACACGGGTGAAACGCAATCGCGATGGAAGTATTTATGGCGGCCAAGTAGGGCAAAGCAATTCACGGGGTATGCATTATGACGCAGCGTCCCACTTTCGTTCTCCACTAGCCACCGATTTTTGGAATCGCCAGTGAAAGCCCCAATAGCAGGATGTTCACCGCGTTGAAAAGCACATGCACTAGAATTACCGGAATGATGCTTTGACGCTGTTGGTAGAGCCGTCCCAAAACAATGCCGAATACAATGAGTGAAATCCAACTCACTCCATAGGAGAAGTGCGCAAGACCGAACAAGATACCGCTAAACAAGGTCGGCCACCAAGGGGCTTTGTAAGGACTACAATCGTAACTCATCTCGCTTTCATGATCTTCGAGCCCGACACGCTGGGTTAACTTGACATCTGCGCGCGGTGCATCGTAGGGATTCGACCGGTTAATCGACAAAGGCTCTCTCGCAGCCGCGACAGTTTTCTCTATAGGTTGTTCACTCTGCTCTATAGGTTGTTCATTATGCTCTATAGGTTGTTCACTATGAGCTATGGTGTGTTCACTTGTGCCTTCTGTTGTTCCAAACATCAACGCAAAGACTTTATCCCTACCGAAATGAATGGACTCAAACCATCCAATCAGCAGAACGCGAAAGGCAAACTCCTCCGAAATCGGGGCGACAATCGCTGCCTGCCAGAACGCGATCCCAAGCAGCCACGGATACTGTTTGATCATATCTTGTACTGGATGTTCATACGGGGTCTGTGTCAAGTTTTGAAGGAGTGCATTCATGACAAGAATACACGGGGTCATCATCAAGAAGCATTGAAAGCCGGCTCGCACATCACCCATCATTTGATCCGTTCGCCACCCCAGCTTTTTTACGGAACAGCCGGTTCTTCCTAGGATAAAAAACGTCGTAACGACCACACAGAGTAATTGTGCCGTCATTGCAAACCCGCTGTAGATGAATTGGATCTGTGAAATAAGGCCAGGTTTTGTTGGTGGGAGCCCGAACGCCCGCCAAGAAACGGCTGCCAAAAAAAACAACACCACCAATGCTAACGCGGTTACCAATAAGTCGATCAAGCCCACGGTCGCTTGTGGAGACCTTGCAACGCGATTCGGTTTCTCTTTGTTTCGATAACCAGTAATGCACTTCGACCATTCAATCAAAGAGCCACCTAGGACGGCAAACAGAAGTGCGCAGGTCAGACCCAATGCTAAAGCTTGAACTTGCGTTTGCATCATTTCGAATTCTTAAGCACTAGCATGACGTATTCCAGTCCAGACAAAACCGTAAGCAACATTGCCAGCCAAACCAAACCCACACTGGACCAATGCAGCCAAGCGGGCGCGATCGCGTATCGCAATTCCAAAAGGACGGAAACCACCGCACCGCATTGTGCAACCATCTTCCATTTGCCCAATTGCTTTGCGGAAAAATCGCCACCTTGCCCTTCGATCATCCCTCGTAGACTTGTCACCAGTAGCTCGCGACCGACGACCAACGTAGCCATCCAGGGAGCGATTGCTGAATTCGGAACGGCGCAAAGCGCGATCATCGCGCCACTGATAATGATCTTATCGACAAAGGGGTCCAAGATACGTCCTAGCTTGGTCACTTGCTGAAAGCGACGAGCCCACCACCCATCCATCCAGTCCGTACTGGCCGCGATCAAAAAGCAGATCAATGCGGGCAACAGGAAACGCCATTCAATCAAAATACAAACAACGATCGCCAGCAGCAAACGCGCCGCGGAAAGCGCATTGGGAATGTTCCAGTTGGATGCACTTGGGGTTGTGAGGCCCATTATCGAACGGGACCAACGGCAGCGGCCACGAGATCATAGTGCTGCGAGGAAACGATCTCGCAATCGACGATCTTACCTGGTTGTATCAACTTGTCTTTCTCGCCCGTAACAAACACGGTCGCATCAACGTCCGGAGCGTCAGCATAGGATCGCCCTAGCCACACGTTGTTGGCTTCGTCGACCACTTTGTCGATCAGTACGTCCATCCGCGTACCGACCCGTTCTGCGCACCAGGCAAAGGCGTTTTGTTGCTGAACTGCCATGAGTCGGTTGCGGCGTTCTTTCTTGATTCGTTCGGGCAAATGGTCGGGCAGTTTGGCGGCAGGTGTGTCTGGCTCGATGGAGTAGGTAAAGACCCCGACTCGCTCGAATCGCATTTCCCCAACGAAAGCTTCCAACTCATCAAACTGCTCATCGGTTTCGCCGGGAAAACCTGTGATCATGGTCGTTCGCATTACGAGATTGGGGATCCCATTTCGGAGCTTCGTAACGAGTTCATGAGTCGAGTCTCGCGTCACTCGACGGGCCATACGCTTGAGCATAGTATCATTGATATGCTGCAACGGCATATCGATATACGGCAATATCTTCTTAGCGCCGGCAATGGTTTGAACGAGTTGGTCATCGATATACATCGGATAGAAGTACATCAATCGAATCCAATCGACCCCATCGATACCGTCCAGCTTTTCAAGCAATTCAGAAAGTCGAGGTTTGCCATACAAGTCGATTCCGTAAAACGTGGTGTCCTGTGCAACGAGGATCAACTCGCGGACACCGCCGTCAACTAGTTTCTTCGCTTCTTCGACAATTCCCTCAATCGGTTTACTTGCGTGCTTGCCTCTCATTTTGGGAATGGCGCAGAATGTGCAAAGTCTATCGCACCCCTCTGATATCTTCATGTATGCAAAATGCTTGGGCGTTAGCTGCAAACGAAAATCGTCCGCGAGAGCTCGGATAGGTGCTGGCCTAAATATTGTTCGCTGTTCGTCGAGCCCGTCCATGAATCGATTGACGATGGTCGTGATATCATCACGTCCGAAAACACCGACAAGGCCGTCGATTTCGGGCCTGGCTTCGAGAAGCTGCTCTTGTTGCCGTTCGGCCAGGCAGCCTGTGACGATAACACCACGAATCTTCCCTTGACGTTTCAGATCCAGCATTTGATCGATCGCTTCAAACGACTCCTTGCGGGCATTGTCGATAAAGCCACAGGTATTGATCACGACGAAATCACTGTTCTCCGGGTCCTGGACAAGGTTGTAACCATCTCGGTGCAATAGTCCCAGCATTTGCTCGCTGTCGACCAAGTTTTTTGGGCAACCGAGGCTGATAAATGCATAGGAACCTTTTGTGTTCCCCAATTCCATTTGCAGCCGCAAACGGCTTTCGGACGAGGCGTTTTGATCGGCGAGAATCGGTAACGAACGCATACTTGAATACTTCGGAGGAGAACGATTTTTGAAACAACTACCCGATCATAACAATCGGATCCAATTGGACTAGCGGAATTCGCGTTCCGATTGTTCCGATTGTGCGTTTGCTCGGGCTTTTTCGGAAAAACCGGAACACTTGGTGACTTTCTACACTCCGGTTGGATGACTTATTCCGGTTGTGTTTTGCTCGAGCTCAAAAATTGGCTTGCAAAGCCCGATTCGACATTTATCCATCTGTTTCGACGCCGAATAAAGAATTCTGCGTGGCGTGATAATCCTGGAGGGAAAATCCCGCCTACGAAGAGCCCTCTTATTTGAGGGCTCTAGAAAGTGGCAATGGATGCCACGTCTAGGACGGACGTTTTAAGCAAGGAGCTTACCGGTGAGAAAAACATGGTTTCATGGTCTTGCGATGACCTTAGGGGTTTCTTCAATCCCGACTATCGCATCAGCCCAATACACGGTCGGTGATTCAGTTGGGCTTGCAGCAAGCTCATTCAATGCAAGGGCTTTACCTCCTTTGCCTCCAGCCAACTCCGGGGTTCGGAACTACCTCGCGGCACCTGCTGCACCTGCTGCACCGGCAATGCACGGTCAGAATACCCTTGCCGGCTACTCGCAAAATGGCCCTGTTGGCAGCGGTGTTCAAAATGGACATGTCCATGTGCCAAGCCCCGTGATCGACAATAACGTTTTGAATACACAGTACCAAGAGATGCCGCAGCAAGTGCCGCCTGCTCCGCAGTACGATCCCATTCAGAATGGGCAGAACACTTACATTGCTCCTCAAACAACTCAATACCAGTCGGGTGCGAGTTCGTGCGCAGCATGCAATTCTGGCAATTGCCAGACTCATGGTGTCGGCCATGTGAATGCGCCGATGATTTCCACCTCGCCAACAATGACGTACGGTGGAGCTGAAAGTTGCTACAGCGAACCAGCCATGAGCGTCGGACCATCGATCGTTTCGCCGAACAAATGGATCTTCGGTGCAAGCGGATTGCTGTTCAATCGGTTGGACAATCAGAACGTGCGATTGACGACGAATACCGAAGATGGCGCGAACCCATCTCCAACCCCAAACCCCTATATTCAAAGCTTCCTGAACACATCCGATGCCAAGATGCAGACAACGGGTGGTGTTCAGTTTAATGCAGGACGCTATTTCGGCGACGGCCGCTACGCGATCATAGGCTCCTATTGGGGTATCTTTTCGAACCCCAATTCTTCGACGATTTTTGCGACCGATCAAACCAACGGCAATCTGCGTTCGAATCTTCCACTCAATCTGCGTGGTCCTCTTGGAAACTGGCAGTACGGTATGAGCATGCCAGTTGGATCTTATCCAGTGGCGGCTGGTCCGGGCGTGTACGATTGGTTTGATGGTGCAAGGGCGCACCGAATTCTACGCGATCAGGAATTTCATAGCGCTGAACTAAACTTCTTCTCGTTCGCACTGGGTGGCGGAGCGAGACAAGCGTATGCTGCACCAGGTGGCTACGGGTTGGGCGGTGGGAGAATCGGTTTCGGCAGTGGTGCTCGTTCGCTCGGATATGGTGGTACGGGTGGCAGTTGCGGTACAGGTAATTGCGGTACAGGTAGCTGTGGCGATTCATGCCAGACCGCGTGCAGCGGCCCGACTGGCCCATGTGCTCCATGGTACGGCGCTCAATGCAGCAAACTCCGTCTCAATACCTACGGCGGTGTTCGTTGGTTCCGATTCAAGGAATCCCTGGAATACGCAGCCAGCCATGACGATACTGTTTTTAACGGTGGTGCGGATGATTTCTACTATCGAAACGGAGTTACTAATGATTTGGTCGGTTTCCAATTGGGCTCGCTCGCCACTTGGTGCACCGGCACTCGATTCAATCTGTTCGGCGGCGGTAACTTCGGCGTCTATGGAAATCGAATGCAAGCGACAACCTTTGCCGGATCAAACACTCAAACGGCTGCACTGATGTCGCAGGACCTCGCGTTCGACGGTCGCCCTTACAACTACAGCTCAACGTTGAATGACGTCGCATTCCTAGGTGAAGGCACATTGGGCACGGGCGTTCGCATCAGCCGCGGATGGACAGCGAATGTTGCCTATAGATTGGTTGGCGTGAGCGGAGTTGCAACCGCAGTGGGGCAGATCCCTCGGGACTTCTCACGCGGCGATGAAATCACCCGCATCAACAACAATAACAGCCTATTGCTGCACGGTGTCTCCTTGGGCGCCAACTACAACTTCTAATCGAATTGTAGAATTAGACCTAGACGAAAAATCCATGCGAGCCTCTCGGGAAACCGAGAGGCTCTTTTGCTTTTAAGCGACTAGTTTGCTTTTAAGCGACTAGGGTTGGACCATCTGTCTCGTCCCTCGACTTGGTTATGGACAATAGTTCCAATCTCCGACCAGTCTCATTTTTTATCGGTCGCAACGATCAATGTGTTGTCATGCACACTTACGACCACGATCTCGATGTCTTCGTCGATCCAGGCTCCGTCACTGGCCACATTGAAATTGCGATCGCCAATCAGTGCCTTTCCTGACGGATTGCACCGCGAAATCGTGGTGCCGCGCCAGCCGATGTAAGCTCGCAGTTCTTCGGATACGTGCTCGCGTTCCAACAAATCGACATCCGTCTTGGGCGGCTGCAAAGCAAACCAACGGACCATCGGCAAATTGGCGAGCTGCTTGCGAAAAAGCACGGCCGCAACAAACAAAGACATTACGATAAACGCCAGCTGCCCAATGCCAGTGGCCGTTCGCTGCCATTGGTAGTCATTGGTTGGTACGACAAATGTCTGGCCAGCAAGCAGCAGTCCCGTCGCCAAAAGTACCAATCCAGTGACTCCGAAAACACCAAAGCCAGGCAAAAGGAAAAGCTCTGCAGCCAAACAGACGACACCGGCCAATATCAGTAGAATCTCCAACCACTCAACCGTACCTTGAAACAAGTGGATCCAAAAGAAGAGCAGAAAACAAACAGCTGAAAGGATTCCCGCAATGCCCATCCCCGGCGTACTTAGTTCAGCGCTCAGCGAAATGATTCCTACCACAAACAACAGCATCGATAGCCAGCCTTGCCCACCAAGCCATTCGACGAATTGCTCCGTTGCATTTGTGCGAGTTTCCTCTGGAAGCTTCTCAATGCCAAATCGGTTCCCAACCAATTCGAGCGAGACGGGATTGTCTGTCGCGATCCCCATTTCGTTCGCTTTGGCAAAAGTAAGTCCACCGACAAAATCCGTCTTCGCGCCCTGTTTCCACATCGGTGCAACTGGATCATCTTCGAGCCACTGTGGCGTATTGAGTTGCATCTGGCCATCGAATGCGTTGTACTCAAAAATCTCGACCTCCGGGCAAATACACCCCAACAATTCGCCATCGGATCGCCCTGCACTCCTTGCAATTGATTGAAGAGAACCCTTCTGATCCATGCAAAGTCCGGGTGTAATAGTCGCTTCACCTGAGCCGCCCAATTTGGCATTCGGGTGCATCAACACCACGTCCGACGCAAGCGGGATCAAAGCAGCATCGCCGCGTGCTTCCCCCGAAACATAACTAACCACCTCGGCGGTATCATTTGGGATGTCGGCTAGAAA
>JBBRGW010000009.1:0-23727 GCA_038223525.1 Pirellulales bacterium | reverse complement strand
GCTTCGACTTCTTGTTCGACTTCACTTGCTTCCGGCTTGCCTTCAGGTCCGGCGTAGCCACCGCAGGCGATGATCGCATCGCGAATCGCATTGGCAACGTCTTTGTTGTCCACTAGGTAGTTGCGTGCTTTTTCCTTTCCTTGGCCGATGTAGGTATCACCATACTTGAACCATGCGCCGCTTCGGTTCACAATCTTGTGAGCCGTACCCAGATCCAACAAGTCTCCTTCGAAACTAATGCCGCAGGTGTGCATCATGTCGAATTCAGCTACGCGGAATGGAGGTGCAACCTTGTTTTTGACGATTTTGGTTTTGACCCGCTGGCCTACAACCATCTCGCCATCCTTGAGTTGACCAATTCGCCGAACGTCGATTCGGCACGACGAATAGAATTTCAACGCTCTACCACCGGGAGTTGTTTCTGGTGAGCCGTAGGACATGCCCCCAATCTTCTCTCGAATCTGATTGATAAAGATGACGCAGGTCTTGCTCTTTGCAATGACGCCGGTGAGTTTGCGCATCGACTGGCTCATCAATCGAGCTTGAAGCCCAATGTGCGAATCACCGATCTCCCCTTCCAATTCTTGCCTAGGCACCAACGCGGCTACCGAGTCGATGACGATCACATCTACCGCATTGCTCTTGATGAGCATTTCGGTAATCTGCATGGCTTCTTCGCCACTGCTCGGTTGGCTTACCAGCAATGTGTCCAATTCCACGCCGAGCTTCTTGCCCCAGCTTGGGTCGAATGCGTGTTCCGCATCGATGATCGCAGCAATGCCGCCAGCCTTTTGAGCTTGGGCGCAGATGTGCAATGCAATCGTAGTCTTGCCGCTAGACTCAGGGCCAAAGATCTCGATGATTCGACCGCGGGGAACACCCACACCGCCGAGGGCCATGTCCAAGGACAGCGAACCAGTTGGAATCCCCTCGATCTTGAGTTGGGCTTCGCCGCCCAGTGGCATGATGGAGCCTTCGCCGAATTGCTTCTCGATTTGTTGTAGCGTCGTCTTGAGGCTAGGCTCTCGTTTGTAAATGTTTTCCAAACCGGTGATCGGTTCTGCTGGAGGTCCTTTGTCGGATTTTTTCTTGCTTTTGCTGGTAGAAGCGGCCATACCTGAAATTCCCTTTTTCTGAGTGAAACCTAAAGATGAGAGACTAAGAATTGGTGTGCAATCGCATGCGGACAGGTATCTCTCAATCATACCTATCGCCCATCACCCAGAGATCAATCTCGTTTCAAACTTCGCATTCCCAATGCAGTAACGATGCTAACGCATTCGTGCGATGTTCACAACAAGCCCCAGGCCCACAATGTAGTTTTCGGCATAGTTGGGACACCTCTGGTCACGGGCAGGGAATTCTCGAAATTTCTTGGTGGATTCCAGGTCAGACATCCCAAGTCGAGTGCGGGATGAAGTTTTGGAGGGTTTTCCGTCGTTCGTTCCCTCGGCTATTCAGTAATATGTATCTTTTCGGCGATTTGAAATGGACACAGCCGACAAAAGTCACAGGCACGCTCCGCGGTGCCGTTCGGAGTAGATCTTTTGCCCGACTTCTCAGTGGACGGCACATGGAATGTGCCTACTACTTTGATGTTTTTTGGCTGTGCCGAAATACCGACCACGGAGTGTTCGGCGAGAGTCATTCCACTTTGTGAAACAAAAGGACCCAGTGAAACAAAGGGACCCAGTGAAACAAAGGGACCCAGTGAAACAAAGGGACCCAGTGAAATCACGGCGACCGTCGCCGAGCCACACCTAGAGATCCTGTCGCGATAGGTACCAGCAGCTTACTGATAGCATTACCACAATGAACAGGAAGTTGGTCCAAATCGGTTTCCATGGATCGGTCTGGACAGTCGACAAATCCAGGTCGCTGCGATCGACGGCGATGTTTTTGTTCTTAGGGTTCCGAAGCACATACTCGATCGTTTCATTCACCGCCGCAGGCTTCGGATTTACTTCGTAAAACGGGTTGATAATGTATCCGTAAATCATTTCGGTCACGTTCGCTTTCGGTCGCAGCGCCCTCGCCGACGCATTTTGCTGGATGTCCCAGAGGTCCGCTTTCTTGCCCGAGTGCGCGATCCATAGCTTACCTAATTTATTGAAGTAGATTGCATGCGCCTTTCCAGAACCTGGATGCGAAGGTTTAATCACTTTGTCGCTCAAAGAATCGAATAACCAAACCTGACCTTCGGGAGAAAGCATCGCGAAGTTACCATTAGTGTCCGCCTGCACTTGCTTAATCGTTACGTCCCCCATTTCATCGAGTTGCTTTCGAACCGTCATCGTCTCAATATCGATGACAAACGGCTTCATACCGTTTGGACAAACGAGGCATGTTTTGTCATTGGTGCCGATGGCAGCGACGGTCTCAAGTGGAATATCCAATTGCAATTCGGCGATACGCTCGAGAGCCTCTTCAGTCGACCTCCAGCTGCTTACCTTGCCTCGTGTGTAGGTCAACAGATGATCGAACGACGGAGACGCGGCAATGTCGAGCGGCTTCACTAGCTTCCAATCTTTGCGTGCTTGCTCTATAAACACTTCCGATGGAAGTGTGGCTGCTGAGTTACCGAAAAAGCTTCCCACCCGCCCAGCTAGCCCCGCAACGATACTTCTCTCTTCCGAATTGCTTGCTGCGGCTGGATTGAACACGTAAAAACCGCTCTGATTCAAAACAGCAAACGAGTTCTTCCAAGGGATGATCTGCAGAGGCTCACCAGGCAATTCGGGGCCGCTATCCATTCGACTATCCTCCCAAATTTTGGAAGTGAAAGTTTTGTCGGTCGGATCTGCCAGATCGGGTGTCCTCGCAAACTCCAGTTTAGCCCCCTGGCCCCCACCCATACCAAACGGATTGAAGCGAGGACGCGCAAAGTAGATAGCTTTTTCGCTGGGCAACCAAACCGGCCCCAACACTCTCTGTCCATCGATATCGGCCCCATAGGCCGTTTTCCAAGTCTTGGACTCTTCGTCCCAGAATTGAATCCTACCCTGTTGTGTTGCGAGCATGACCGTATCGTTGATCGCGTAGATCCGTTGCGTTTGCGGCTGCACGTGCAGGAAAAAGTCAAAGTAGAAGTGGATAAGCCCCACACCAAAACAAACACCCCAAAAAGCAGCCGTGATCACCACGCAGATGATCGGGTTTTTCCAGATCAGTCCAACCAGCGCTGACACCGAGTAAAAAATCATGAATGCAAAAATAAACAAGGGGATGCACCAGAGTATCCCGGTGTTCCAGATACCTAGACGGGTACCTGCGTAGATATATAGGCCAATTAGGAGAAAGATGATATTGAATGCGACGAAGATGCAGCCACCTAAGAACTTGGTCAAAAAGAGCAAGTTGCGGGACAATGGCTTGCTGAGCAATAAGTGCAGGGAGCCTGTTTGGAACATGTCCGGGATCATTGGGCTGGTAATGATGATGGCAACAAACATTGCGGCGATGCCGAGCCCAAGTCGCATCACCAGAGGGATGATGCCGGTCTCAATAAACGGCTTGATTTGTTTCTCAGTAAACGGGAGTGCGCCTCCGAGCTTTAGCCCCCCATAAGTAATCCAGGAAGCTTGCCCGAGCGCGGATTTAGTATTCCCTGGGAAAGCGAGATCGATCAAGCTGCGATTGAGCTGTTCGAGTTCTGAAGTCGATTTGTTTTCCTTTTCGATGAGCGGCTTAAGCTCCTTGCGAGCGTCAGCGGTCGGCCAAGCCTCCTTGCTATAGAGTTCCGGGTTGCTCAGCAGTTTGTTGAAAGCCGTTGTCAGCATACCGGTGAAGATACGTCGTTTGTTGCTCTCGCGTTGAACTAAAACGCCTTGGAACTCCTTGTCGAGTTTGGCAAAGATTGCCTTTTGAGCGCGCGTCCCTTTGCCAGCCGAAGCGGCTGCGAGATTGTCCAAAATGACACGCGGATTTTCGATGTCGGCAAAGGTAAACGCATAGCTTTCCCCCTGCGAAATCGACAATGGAAACAGAGCTGCAAGCAACAAAGTCCAGGCAGCGAGCAGGATCCAGAGTACTTTGGAGCGTACGGACTCTTGGAAACTGTCGTAAAGGACAGCAAGGTATGGTTTCATTGAGTTTACTTGAACGGATTGGGTGCTGAGTTGGTTGTAGGTGTCGCAGCGCTTACGATGCTCATGAAGACTTGCTCGAGGCTTGGGCGGAAACGCTGCATGCGGTAGATGCTGATGGAGTGTTCACGCAGTTTATCGACGACTCGATCCACGTTGGCTTGGTCAGTCGCATCGATGGCAAATCGCTGAACGGCCACGGAATCTACTCCATCGAGAACCGTTGCGAAATCACGAATGCCGCAATCGCCCGTGATGTCTTGGATGTGTGTTGCGCTGCCTATGGCTTCGATCGAAACGGTCGCTTTACTCGCATGCGGATGATTCTCGATTAGCTCATCGATCGTTCCGATTCCACGCAGCTTGCCGAGGGCCATGATGGCCACTCGATCGCAAACCAATTCAACCTCTTGCAAGATATGGCTGTTTAGAAAGACAGTCTTGCCCCTTTCTTTGAGTTGGTCGAGGACATTTCGAATTTCTTGGCGGCCCATGGGGTCGAGCCCGTCGGTGGGCTCGTCGAAGATCATGAGGTCAGGATCATGAAGCATGGCTTGAGCCAGTCCCAGCCGCTGACGCATCCCTTTGGAATAGCGCCGAACCGGTTCGTGTTCGCGTCCCTTCAGCCCAACGATGCGCCAAAGTTCTTCTTCGCGTGCGCGAATTTGCGATTCGTTCATTTCGCTTAGACGACCATAAAAATAGAGGGCGCTACGGCCCGTATGGTGCCTCGGAAAAACGAGGTTTTCCGGCAAGTACCCGATTTTGCGACGCGCCGACTTGCTGCCGGCGGGCATCTCTAGGACGGTTGCCGACCCTTGGTTGGGGTGCAAAATCCCGAGCAGGACTTTGATCAGAGTGGTTTTGCCGGCACCGTTTGGGCCTAACAATCCGAAGACTTCTCCGCGATTTACCGAGAGGGAAACATGACTGAGCGCGTGATGAATCTTTCTGAAGACCAACCCCTCACTATACGTTTTGGACAGGTCCGTGACGTCGATGGCCTTGGCCGTTGATTGCATGAAGTCTCTCTGAGCAAAACCGCGGAGGTGTTAAATGGGATTTTCGTTTTCGACCGGAATTCTAACATGGTCGAACCAAACGATGGGATGGCTAAGGACTTGCATCTTCGTTTTTTGTTGCCGCCCCGACGGATTCGCCGGGTCAAGGAGATTATTGGAAACGAGCCATCCGTTTTTCTCGCCATGCCGAGTAATTCAACCGTTTGCCACATTCTGAGAATCCGAAGCGAGGGAGTATCCATATTTCTCGCGAATGCTGATAAACTAGGGACTGGTGCGTCTTTCTGAATTCGGATGACAGCCGATTGTTCATCCTACCCACACACGATTGATTTGCATGTATCTCAGGCTAGCCAAACGTTTGCTTCTCGAAACCGACAAGCGGCTGCTGTTCAAACTGGCGTATCTGGCTGGTTTCAAGGGTTTGCGAAGTGTTCAAAAGCATAAGTCGCGGCTGAAACGGGGTGAGTTCTTTCCGCCTTTCCTCTATATCTCAATCATCAATACTTGCAATTTGCGCTGCCAAGGTTGTTGGGTTGATGTTGCCGCCAAGCAAACCAAGATCGACTTCGCCGCGATGAACAAAACGCTCACCGAAGCCAAAGCGATGGGCAATTCGTTCTTTGGTATTCTCGGTGGCGAACCGTTCATGCACAAAGAACTGCTCGATATTTTGGCGGCCCATCCCGACGCCTATTTCCAAGTATTCACAAATGGGCATTTCATTACGGACGAAGTTGCAAAGCGTCTTAGGCAACTTGGCAATGTAACGCCGCTGATCAGTGTCGAGGGCTCGCAAATCGTCAGCGATACTCGCCGCGGTCGCGATGGCGTATTGAGCAAGACCATGGAGGGGCTGCAAAATTGCCTCAACAACAAAGTCATGACAGGCGTTTGCACCAGTGTTTGCAAGAGCAACATCGACGACACGCTTCAGGACGAATGGGTCGATCGGCTGGTTGAAATGGGGGTTATGTACTGTTGGTTCCATGTGTTTCGCGTGGTTGGGCCGGAGAGTTCCCCGGAATTGGCATTGGATACGGAGGAGCTAGCCCGCGTTCGCGAGTTTGTGGTGAGTACGCGAGTCAAAAAACCGATTATCGTCATCGACGCTTATCACGACGGACAAGGACGGGCGCTCTGCCCTGCCGTCACTGGTTTTACGCACCACATTGGTCCGGGCGGTCACATTGAACCCTGCCCAATCATCCAGTTGGCCAAGGAGTCGATTCACGATGGTCGTCCTTTGAAAGAAGTATTTCAAGAAAGCGAGTTCCTGAGAGACTTCCGCGAAACCGTTTCAAAACACACTCGCGGCTGCGTCGTGCTGGAGCGGCCAGATCTGTTAGAATCCCTAGCGGCCAAGCATGGTGCGAAAGACTCGACGATTCGTCAAACAGCCCTCAAGGAAATCGCGTCCATCACGCCGCGTCGCAGCCAATATGTGCCAGGAGCCGAAATACCTGAACGATCTTGGGCGTATCGGCTCGCAAAATGGTATGCATTCCATGATTACGGAACGTACACTAGGAACTTCGATGCAAAAGACTGGGTCGATCCCGATGCATTGAGGCTTGCAGGATCGAAAGGTGATTCCACCGAATCCTGTTGCAAAGAAACCCGTTTGTATTCCCCAACACTTCCCACCCAAACTCCCACCTCACCACGATGAAAAAAAGTATTGCTTCGGCTGGCTCTTGTTTCGTATTCGCAGCATCCTTGATGTCCAGTTGGATTGGCAGCACACTCGCTGACGACGTCCAACTGTTCAACGGAAAAGACTTCAGCAATTGGCACGGACGGTCCACAACGGATCCCGCTAAATGGGATAAGGTCTCTTCGGATCAAAAAGCAAAATGGGACCAAGAAATCAAGGATCACTGGAAGATTGAGGGAGATGTCATCGTCAGCGATGGGCACGGAGCATTCTTGACCACCAACCAAGAGTTTGGCGACTTCGAGTTTGCATTTGATTATTCGATCGTGCCCACCTCCGATTCCGGTGTGTACTTGCGAGGGATTCCTCAAGTTCAAATTTGGGACCCCAACGCAGAAAACAACAAAGTGCACGGCAACGCCAAAGGTAGCGGTGGACTTTGGAACAATCCCCCTGGATTCGGTGGCAAAGATCCGCTAGCTCGCGCCGACAAACCCGTTGGTGAATGGAATGCCATGCGGATCCGACTCATCGGTGAACGCTGCACCGTATGGCTTAATGGCATTTGTGTGGTCAAAAATGAACGTCTCGCCAACTACTTTGCAAAGGGTGAGCCTCTCTATCCAAAAGGGCCCATTCAATTGCAGACACACGGTGCCGAGATCCGCTGGCGAAACCTAAAGCTAACCGAATACAACGCAGAACAGGCGAACAAATTGTTGCGCGCCGCTGAAGACGAAGGACTTCCAACGACAACTACGACTACATCAACATCGACCACCACCAACCCAGAGGGATCGTCAACGACCTCGACCGCTTCGACGGTCACCATGGAGCGATTTGTTCCGCTTTTCAACGGCAAAGATCTAACCGGTTGGAAGGGAGCAACGGACAACTACACCGTAGTTGATGGAACAATCCAATGCCTAGCCGGCAAAGGTGGAACGCTGGTTAGCGAAAAAACGTACAGTGATTACGTAATGCGAGCCGATTTCTTGCTGCCACCCGGTGGCAACAACGGACTCGTAATGCGATATCCAAGCCAAGCCGAAATCGATGCGATGCCTAAAGACAAACGCTCTGACGACGGCGCTTATGTCGCCATGACGGAATTGCAAGTTCTCGATGACGGGCATCCGAAATACAAGTCTCTCGATCCACGCCAAGCCCATGGAAGCGCCTATGGTATTGCGCCCGCAAAGCGAGGGTTCTTGCGGCCCACCGGGCAATGGAATCACGAAGTCGTCACCGTTTCCGGCTCCACAATTGTCGTGGAACTCAATGGCACTCGCATCTTGGATGCAGACGTTTCGAAGGTCACGGAATACATGGCTAATAGCCCGCATCCAGGTAAGGATCGCAAAAGTGGTCATGTCGGTTTTGCTGGACACAACGATCCTGTCCAGTTCCGAAACGTCGACATCCGATCGATCACAAAGTAAATGTTTTATAGGATTGCTATGCAGTGTAGATACTTCGGTTCAGTCGTCGGTTTGTACTTTGTCGCAGTTGCGTGCTGCGGCACGCTACTATCGCAGGACTCGGATCGCATCTTCCCGGTCAAGGATTCGGCGGCGACCAGCGCCGAGGAGATGAAGAAGTACACCGAGTTGATCGAGCATTCGAATGCCAAGATCGAGATGATACCCATTCCGGGTGGCAAGTTTGCTATGGGTTGCCCTGATTCGGACCCGAACAAGAACCCGGACGAGGTTCCTGTTCATACGGTTGAGCTCTCGCCATTTTGGATGGCCAAACACGAGATGACTTGGGATGCATACGATGTGTGGATGTCGGATTTGGACGTGTTCTCTCGAACGGTTAACAAAGTGCAAGCGACCCCGCGCGATACGATCGCGGACGAGTTTCAAAAGAGCCAACCGACGAAGCCTTATTGCGACATGTCCTTTGGGATGGGCAAGCGTGGCTTTCCGGCGATATGCATGACACAGCACGCTGCCCGAGTCTACTGCAAGTGGCTGTCTGCGAAGACC
Organism: Pirellulales bacterium; assembly: GCA_038223525.1. GTDB lineage: Bacteria > Planctomycetota > Planctomycetia > Pirellulales > Pirellulaceae > JBKCUI01. The sequence goes on along the minus strand of JBBRGW010000009.1, from coordinate 14,969 downwards.
GGTCGTTACTATCGATTGCCGACCGAGGCCGAGTGGGAGTATGCTTGCCGTGCAGGTACGACGACCGCTTATTCTTTCGGCGACGACGCGAGCCAATTGGAGGAGTACGCTTGGTTTGAGGACAACGCAGGTGAAGGGTACCATCTCGTCGGTCAGAAAAAACCTAATCCATGGGGTTTGCATGACATGCATGGCAACGTCGCAGAATGGGTTCTCGATCAGTACACCGAGGGCGGCTATCCAATCGACGCCTTGAAAGCAGTGAATCCATTGTTGATTCCCAAGACACTTTATCCACGGACGGTGCGAGGGGGCGGTTGGGATAAGTCTGCAGTGCAGTGCCGCACGGTTGCTCGAGAAGGCTCGTCGGAAGACTGGATTTCTCAAGACCCGCAGATTCCTGTCAGCATCTGGTATTTGACAGACGCACTCCACGTCGGATTTCGCGTAGTTCGTCCACTCACGGAGCCTAGCATTGAAGAAAAGAAAGCGTATTGGGAAGCGTCCGAACCCATCATGAAAGAGCGTGCCGTCCCGTTAGAAAGATAGTCAAACCGCAAGGCGCTAGCCGCGGGTCACAAACCCGACATCCGCAAGGCGCCAGCAGCGGGTCACGAACCCGACATCCGCAAGGCGCCAGCAGCGGGTTACATACCTGTGAACCGCACGGCGCTAGCCGCGGGTTTCGACAACGACAATCAAAACAAAACAAACAAGGCATACCGGCGACTGGAGCCTTGTCGCTCACAATCACAATAACAATTGCGACGAAAACTAGAATCACACCCCATCCTTCCCTTCAGTTCCTCAACAGGAGTTCAGCATGTCCCACCTAGAAACCAATCCATCGAACGACGCTAGCCGGCGGTCTTTTTTGAAGAGCACGGGAGTTGCCGCTACCGCCGGCGTGCTTGCCACCAACTTGTCTCGAAGCGTGCATGCGGGTGAGGACAATACGATTCGCGTTGCTCTCGTGGGCTGCGGTGGACGCGGATCCGGTGCGGCGGCCAATGCGCTTTCGGTTACCAATGGGCCGATCGAATTGGTTGCGATGGCGGATGTGTTCGACTACAAACTCAAAGCCTGCTACGAGAGCTTAACCAAGCAGTTTCCGGACAAGGTCAAAGTTTCTCCAGACAAGCAATTCGTTTCTTTCGACGGCTACAAAAGAGCCATGGATTGTTTGCGTCCTGGTGATCTAGTGGTGCTGACAACACCCTGCGCATTCCGTTGGGTCATGTTTGAATACGCTATCTCCAAAGGCCTGAACGTCTTTATGGAAAAGCCTGTCACAGCGGACGGACCAACCAGTCGAAGGATGCTGGAGCTTGGAAAACTGTCGGTCGCCAAGGGGCTTAAGGTTGGGGTTGGACTGATGTGCCGTCATTGCGATGCAAGGCATGAGTTACATCGTCGTATTAAGGGTGGCGAGATCGGTGACATCCTGTTGATGCGAGCTTACCGCATGGCGGGTGAGACCGGATCTGCGGCAACGCAAAAGAAGCCGGAGGACATGAGCGAGTTGATGTATCAAATCAATCGGTTCCACGCATTCCTTTGGGCTAGCGGGGGGGCGGTCAGCGACTTCCTCATTCACAACATTGATGAATGCTGCTGGATGAAGGACGCGTGGCCAGTGAAAGCCATTGCAAGTGGCGGCCGTCACTATCGCAACGATTGCGTCGATCAGAACTTCGATACCTACTCGATCGAGTATACGTTCGAGGACGGTGCCAAGTTGATGGTCAATGGTAGAACGATCCCTGGCTGCAAAGATGAGTTTGCAAGTTACGCGCATGGAACTAAGGGATCTGCCGTCATCTCTAGTTCGTCGCACTCGCCCGCCAAGTGCAAGATTTACAGCGGTCAAACATTTGCCAAGGCGAATTTGCAGTGGCAATTCCCACAGCCAGAAACGAGCCCATATCAGCTCGAGTGGAACCATCTCATTGCGGCCATCCGGGACAACGAGCCGTACAATGAAGTGGAAAGAGGGGTGCAAGCGTCGGTGGTAACCAGCATGGGTCGCATGGCCGCTCATACGGGCGTGGAGATCACTTACAATCAGATGCTCAATTGCGAACACGAGTTCGCCCCTGGGATTGAGAATATGACCTACGATAGCCCAGCGCCAGTGCTTGCGAACAAAGATGGAAAGTATCCCGTCCCGCAACCTGGAATCATCACCGACCGCGAGTACGCGTAGAGCTACAAGCCGGAATCCTTCCGTGGCGGACGCTGCTAACTAGCGTTCGCTCTTTAACTGCAATTGTTCTAAGGCGAGCGGCAGATTGGAAGCTACCAAAAGTAGATTGGGACCGATGTCCCGATCCGCTATTTGCCGATCTGCTATTTGGACGGGAAAATGGTCCCATCCTACTGGTATCTTTTAGCCTGCCGCTCTCCTAAAGTTCAGTCAGCGAAGGCTCACCTTCTAAGTCAAACTCCAGTTTCCAAGCCTTGCGATCCGAATACGAATGCAGGAGGTTTGCGTTCAACTCTTCTGAACCCCAACGCGCCCAAACCACGGTGGCGTTACCTAAGTTTGCATCATTGAATACCCATTCAAAGTGAACATTGTGGTTCACCTTATATTTCACCAAGACCAAATCAGGGCCAGGCAGTTGCGTAAGGTGACGGACCATCGCGTCGCGATGATTTGCGACAGTCTTCTCCCAACCAGGTCGATACAGCGCTCTTGCATAGGCTACAGAAAAAGTTCCGTAGCTTTGTAACAAAAGGATGCACGCGAGTGCTATTGACTCAATCTTCGCGCGCGGCATCGTTGGTTGAAATGTCACAAAGAACCGCTGCAGAAGCCCTCGTGAAACCACGCATGCGATCAAAATGACCATGGGGATTAGCGGTGCAACATATTGTGACATTGCCCAGGGAATGAAGTTGATGATGAGGAATGCACTTAATAACAAACCAGCGAGCCCAAGAAATCGCCTTCTTTCCGCACCTAAGACCAACAAAAAAAGAGGAGAGAATGCCAACAGCGCTCCCCAGTGTTTGATCGAAAAAACAATCCTCTTTTGCAGTAGGTCAAAGTACCCTTTAATTGAGGCTGCTTTGCGATATTCGTCCATCGACCACTCCCGATGGAATTTCGCTTGTTCAGGGAAATGGTGCCCCATTGCTGGTTCGTGCGGCGCTTGCCAACTAAAAACTGGAGCGACACCATACTGTGTTTCATGCAATTGATAGGGAAGTTGCAAATACTGCCCAGTAACCGATCGGTTGATGGCAAGCTGCAAACAAAAGCCAGCAAATAGGACTGCTGCGCCAGGAAAGCTTGCGCGCCAAAAAGCGGCTGACCATAGCAATCTTCGGGTGAGTAGGGTTGGAATAAAATAGAGACCTAAGAGTCCGCACATGAGTCCACCCTCAAACGGCCGTGAGAGCAAACTCAATGCGCAGCCGACTCCGACGAGGAACGTTAGTCGGCTATCAAAAACAGTTTGGCCTCGCCGATATCTTCGACGAATCCTAAGGAGTCCCCCTAAAACCAATGCAACTCCGGAGATAGCAAGCCATCCGTTCGTAAATTCTTGGGACCAACCAATCTGCCAACAAGTATGTGTGGCCGTAAATAGTCCTCCAGCCATTGCCCAGCGTCTCGGGAAATGGGAGCGGATCATCCAGGCGACACACGAGGAAGCAAGTCCAGCGCATAGCCATAGCCCTGCAGCAAACGTGCCAGTCAGCAATTTGCCGAAGGCCAGCATCGCACCCAGACCGATCGGAAACTTGGCTGCGTACGAAGGTTGGAAAACGACATGAAACGTTTCCAACGATTGCCAGGCCGGTGGGATGGGATTGGAGAGACGCCCTTCGAGTAGCGTCGAAGCGACAAGCAGATTCCCAAAGTCATCGTGCATAAAAGGCAAAGGCCACCGCGACCACGCGATAGCCATTGCGATCAAGAACCCAACGATGCCAGGCAGTACCACAAGCCTGCATTCTTTCCATCGGCACTCTTGGAGGGTGGCGGGTGATCGCAATTCTGCACAGCCCTACAAAGGAACAAAGGAACAAAGAAGGGTATTGACCGAGTCCGCAAGAGTAACCCGTCCTTTTCAGCATGATGGTGCATGCTTGGAGCGATCAATTGGAATTTCCATCCCTTTTTTCGGTGAGGCGGACTTTGACGATTATGGGGGGAACGCACGGGTGGATTCGTATCGCGTGATCCGTTCAAAACGTTTCGACCGCTTCCAACTCGCATTGCATCGCTTGACTGGCGGCTAAGATTTCATGGACTGCCCATTTCGGGTCGTCCGAAGGCATTAGATATCTTGGGCCTTCGATCGACCGGAATTCATTGCTGTCCAAAGCAAGGCGAGTATCCATGTTCAATGCCTTGACCCAGGGTTTACTGAAATCCTCCCAAAGAACCGTCATCGGATCCGGCGATGCGACTGCCGCAATGGTGAGTTTACTCAATGGATCCTTGGGCTTTGATTGACGCAACGCGGTTCCAACCATTTGTTCTGCATTGGCAACCGACCATTGGACGAGTGGATGTGCCTCGGAAGTCAAGCAATTGTCAGAGCCGACGACTTTGGCGAACTCTCGCTGCAGTTGCGATAGTTGCGATGCATCTTGGCAGAGGACCTGGATCATCGAGTTGTTGCGATGGGATCGAACAAGGTGATTGTGCAGACGAGAAATGGTCCAACCGGTCACGGGTTCGATCGAGTTCGGTACGATTTCTAATGCGGGCTCAATGACAAAGGTTCGCATGCACATGCGAGGGTGCGGGATTTTGAGGTGTGGGGTCCAAATTCGTTGTTGATCGAACAATAATAGATCCACATCGATCCGTCTGGCTTCCCATCGATGTTGGCGTTGTCGTCCTAACGCAGACTCGATCGCCTGGATGAGTTCCCATACTTCCCAGACCGATCGATCGGTATCAATTGCGACCACTGCGTTCAAAAAGTCGCCTTGGCCACCGGGACCGCCGATGGGGGGAGTGCGATAGAGTTGACTGAATACGAGATTGGACGCGCCGAAGGAATCTATGAGCAGACGCTTGGCAGCGCCCATCGATTCACGAACGTTGCCGAGGTTTGCACCAAGACTAATTAGGGTTCTCGGCATCCGTGAGCATTTCTATTGCTTTTTAGCTGACTCTAACTTGTCCACAAACCAGTTCACTGTCGTTTTCGAATTGTCGTACTTTGGGCAATTCTTTCGAACGTATAGATAGTACTCAGGAGCGACGGATTGGCCGTCGTCCTTATAGATAACTTTGTAGGAGTGACCGGAAGCGTTCGGGTACTCGGACACTAAGGCAACATAGACCCATTTGGGCGGTGTCTTTCGCCCGCGGATCTCGATGTGTGCGAAGTCTTCGGTGAGACGTTTCATTGCACGCTTGGTCGATGAGTCGGTCCCAGCAGGTCCCTCGTCTAGTTCCGGCGGGAAGCCGACTAAATAGAAGACTTCTTTGAGTTTATCTTTGGAAAGATTATCGAGATACACTTCCGCGATTTTACGAACTTGTGCGAGATCGGAATTGGTTTCAATGCCTCGGTAAAGAAGCCCATAGGATGCGGTCGTTGTTCCAATCGACACGGCCAAGAACGCAAGGATTTTCGAGAGCATTCCGATTTTGAATCGTGTTGCAGTGAGCAAGGCGATCGCACCGATAACCGCCGCTACGAACGGCACAGGGAGCATTTGAATGTACTGAATGGAGAATAGGCCGGCTATGGAAACTAAAAAACTTGCCAAAGCCATAAACGAAAAGTTGGTGATTTCGCGTGGTTCTTCAGCTTCGGCGGTTATGAAAACTTCGCTCATGGTTACGAATTCGATTGAGATTTAGCGATGGAGTTGGGCAGAGCAATAGGATAGCTACAAAATCGCGGATGATCTAGCAACGATCAAGCAGCTTGAACCGCCATTACGGCCCGAGTCGCGTTCTGGTTCGATGAATCCTCTGCGACTCGCTCTGCACGATTCTCGCCAACCAAATGTCATAAACCGAACGATTCCTGCCGGATTTCCTGCTCCGCGTCGAGGATTGTTCCAGTTTGTGCTTCTTGGAGGTTGAATTGCGTCCTAAAACCGCCCATACTGGTTGCGTGTGACGTTTTGGCGTCATCAATCCGTCAAACGAACTGTTATGGAATCGATTCGCACCTCTTCGTGTTCTGTATGATCCCCTCCAGCCACTTGAACGGATCGATCGTCCGCCGAGCCAAGCTTCGCGAACTTATTCGCGAGCACGGCTTCGTATCGATTCCGGATCTCAAGGATGCGATGGAGGTCAGCGAGTCCACAATTCGGAGGGATTTGGAAGCGTTAGAAGACACAGGCGAAGCCAAGCGGACGCACGGAGGAGTGTATTCGACGGGCCCGACAACCGCCGTAAAGCAATTCGAAACGAACAAAAACCCAGGGCATTGGGAAAAGAAACGCGGTATCGCCGTGGCGGCCGCTAGTCTGATCGAAGACCACGATACGCTTTTGCTGGATGGTGGCAGCACGACATACGAGTTGGCGAGGCAGTTAATCGGTCGTCCCTTGCAGATAGTGACCAATTCGTTGCCGGTTGCCAACCTTTTTTCTTCTTGCGATTCGGTCGATTTGGTATTGCTGGGGGGAGCTTTGCACCATCGCACCGGGGTCACGCTCGGCAATTTCGCCAACCAAATGTTGCAATCGCTCAACGTGCAGAAGGCTTTTCTTAGCGTAGCCGGAATAAACGGTAAAGGTTTTTACAACAGCAACATGCTTTTGGTAGAAACCGAGAGGGCTATGATGGAATGTGCGGATCGCACAATTATTGTGGCGGACAGCTCGAAATTTGGCCATTCCAGCTTGGCCCGTCTTTGCATTTGGCCCGAGGTGCACACACTGGTGGCTGACAATGAGTTGACTGCAAAGTGGAGATTGCAAGTCGCGGAAACCGACACGCAGCTTATCCTCGCGAGTTCTACAGCCCCAACACCTACAAATGAATCAGCATCTTGAAACCTTCCATGAAGAACCTTGACCCCCGCATCGTAGAGTCGTTGGTAAGAGCCGCCGTCGAGCGAGCGATTGGCGGCAACGCCAGCGCCAAGCATGCGATTGGCGATTCGAATAAACCGAACCTTGTGGTCAGTATCTCTGCCCGCCACATTCATTTGACGGACGAGCATGTTGAAAAACTCTTTGGTCCCGGAAAGAAATTAACGCACGAAAAGGGTCTTTATCAGGACGGGTTCTTCGCCGCGGCGGAGACGGTCATGATTGTCGGTCCGCGGCGACGCATGTTGCCTAACGTCCGAGTGCTTGGCCCGACGCGTAAAGCGAGCCAAGTGGAATTGGCTTACACCGACGCGATCTCGCTCGGCATCGAAGCACCCGTTCGGCATAGCGGCGACATAGCTGGCACCCCTGGCTGCGTGTTGGTTGGACCCGCGGGCGCGGTCGAACTGACTCATGGCGTGATCCGCGCGGCGCGGCATGTCCACATGGGGCCACGCGATACAGCATTCTATGGAGTCAAGAACGGCGATTTCATGTCGCTGAGCGTCAAGTCGAATCAGTGTTCGGTGGTATTCGAAGATTTGTTGGTTCGAGAGGACACACATGCAAAGCTTGAAGTTCACATCGATACCGATGAGGGGAACGCTTGCGACTTGGATAGAGCGACGTCGATTGAACTCAAGAAACAGCAACCTTGCAAATGCGCTGACCACTAACCTACCGAGCCTATGCAACCGATCCTGTGACCTCAGATTCACAGGCTTGAAGCCTATGCTACAGCAGACCACTAGTTTTTACTTACTTAGTTTCCTTTCAATTTGGAGATAGTTTTTATGGCAAAAGTGAACGAAGCGCTCGGCATGATCGAGACCAAGGGATTTATCGCCTTGATCGAAGCGGTCGATGCGATGATGAAGGCAGCGAACGTAAAGTTCCTTGGTTGGGACAAAGTCGGGAGCGGATTGGTTTCCGCGTTCGTCAGCGGCGACGTAGCAGCGGTCAAAGCCGCCACCGACGCTGGCGCGGCTGCGGCGGGTCGGATCGGTCAAGTGATGAGTGTGCAAGTGATTGCACGTCCGCACGATGACCTTTACAAAGTTCTTAAAGTGAATGCATCCTCTGCTTCGGCTGAGTAGTTTTCGCAACCTAGCAATAAACAATCTTTTAATAACACACGAGTAACCGCAACATGCAAAATGCAATTGGAATGATTGAAACCAAGGGCCTGTTGGCTCTGATCGAAGCAACCGACGCGATGGCCAAGGCAGCAAATGTCGAAATCGTAAAGCGAGTCGATATCGGCGGCGCTTACGTGACCACCATGGTCAGCGGAGATGTAGGCAGCGTTCGAGCAGCTGTAGAAGCGGGTGCAGCGGCCGCTGCTCAAGTGGGTGAATTGGTCAGCAGCCATATCATCCCGCGCCCTTCGGAAGGGCTCGTTGCCGCTTTCTTTAAGTAGTCGTTTAAAACGGAGTGACAGATTAGCCATGAAGGTTCTCGTTGCCAATTTAGGCTCAACCAGTTTCAAGTACCGTTTGTTCGACATGTCGACCGAGCAGCAGCTCGCGCGCGGCGGTGTGGAACGAATTGGTTCACCCGAGAGTCGCTGCTTCGTTGAAATCGGTGAATATCGCGGTGAGTTAACTCAGTCGGTCCCAAACCATGGTACTGCGGTCGACGCTTGTATCTCTCAGCTAACGCATCCAACCCATGGTTGCTTGCAAAGCGCTTCGGAGATCAGTGCGATCGGTTTCAAGGCTGTGCACGGCGGTCGTTTGTCCGGAGTGCAGCGGATTGATGAGCGGGTCTTGGAAGCGATGGATGAGATGAATTCGGTCGCTCCGGCGCATAACCCACCCTACATGGCCGCCATGAAACAGCTTGCAAGCATGTCATCTCATATTCCATTGGTAGCTGCCTTTGAGACGGATTTCCATCAAACGATTCCAGACGCATGGAAACACTATGCCATCCCGGCTAGTATCGCCAATGCGCTGCCTATCCGACGCTGGGGTTTTCATGGGGCATCGCACCGGTACATCGGTTGGCGAACATCGCAGTTGATGGGGTGTTCGGATGCACGGATTATTTCTTGCCATCTCGGCGGAAGCTCTTCCTTGTGCGCGATTCGCGATGGAAAGAGCGTGGCGACCACGATGGGGATGAGTCCGCAATCAGGCTTGCCGCAAAACAACCGAGTCGGCGACTTAGATCCATACTGTTTGCCCCTGATGATGGAGCATACTGGGTTAACGCTCGAACGAATGCTGCACTTGCTTTCGTCTCAAGCCGGCTTGCTGGGTTTGTCCAATGGGCTTTCGGGCGATATCCGAGACTTAGAGAAAGCGTCCGCTGCGGGTAACGCAGATGCGAAATTAGCGATCGATGTTTACATCGCAGACATCCGTCGGCAAATGGGCGGAATGATGATGGCGCTCGGGGGTGCGGATGCAATCGTGTTCACTGGTGGGATCGGTGAAAACGGAGTTGGTATTCGGCATGCTGTTTGCAATGGTCTCGAGGACTTGGGCATTCAGTTGTCTACGACGAGCAATGCTAGCGGTCCGGCAGAACGCCGCATCGATAACACACAGGGCAAAGTCCAAGTTTGGATTGTGCCGACAAACGAAGAATTGATTGTGGCGCGCCAAACGGTCGTTGCGATACAGAGTTCCTAACCGGTGCGTGGTTCGATGCCGCTCGCCAAGTCAAAACAAGAGACAGAAACATGTTCGTTGCGAAAGTTACGGGAGCGGTTGTCTCCACGCAAAAGGTAGAGACGATGGTCGGCCAAAAGCTGCTCGTCGTCGAGCCCTTTCGCTTGGAGCCAAGCAAGCGTTCTGAGTTGGTGAGTACCGGCAGGACGTTTATAGCGGTTGACACGCTCGGCGCAGGGGTTGGCGACATGGTGCTCATCACGCAAGGAAGCAGCGCCCGTTTCACGCCGGAAACAAGCAAACTGCCGGTCGATTGTGTCATCATCGGCATTGTCGACACGGTTCATATCGAAAAAAACAACGTCTACAAACGTCAATAACAACTTCGCAGTACACCTATGCAAATCAACGAAAACCTCATTCGCTCCGTAGTGGAACAAGTCCTCAACGAAGTTAGAAGCAAGCAGTCTGTGACAGACATGTCGTCGTCTGGTTCGTCGTCCGCCATGGGCCGATACGGTCTCTTTAGCAATGTCGATGATGCCGTGAGATCCGCTCGCACCGCTTTCGAGCAGCTTCGCGAGCGAAGCATCGCAGATCGCCGCCGCATCATCGACCACATTCGCCGAATCTCAATCGATAACTGCGTGGAACTGGGCACGATGGAGATGGAAGAGACCAAAGTTGGGCGTCTCAAGCATAAAATAGAGAAGCTCAAAACACTCGGCGAAAAGACACCCGGGGTCGAGTTCCTTAGAACCGAATGCTTCAGCGGCGACCATGGACTTGCGGTCATCGAGCATGCACCCTTTGGTGTCATTGGCGCGATCACGCCTGTGACCCACTCGCTACCGACGATCACTGGAAACGCAGTTAGCATGATCGCTGGCGGAAACACCCTCGTAGTCAACCCGCACCCGAGCGGAAAGAAAGTTGCAGCCGAAGGGGTTCGTCGCTTCAATCAAGCGATCCACGCTGACCTCGGAATCGACAATCTCATTTGCCTGATCTGCGAACCCACACTGGAGACCGCGCAGCAATTGTTCAAGCACCGAAGCGTTGCGTTAATCTGTGTTACAGGTGGGCCTGCGGTCGCTCGGGCTGCACTCAATAGCGGCAAGCGAGCCGTCGTCGCGGGGCCAGGCAACCCACCCGTGGTCGTCGACGAAACCGCGGACCTTGACTTGGCTGCTCGCTGTATCATCCAAGGTGCAGCCTACGACAATAACTTGCTCTGCATCGCTGAAAAAGAAGTGTTCGTGGTCGGCAGCGTCTTCGATGCCATGATGTCTGCCATGGAACGAGCGGGTGCGGTGCGATTGACATCCACCGAAGTCGATCGGCTCACGCAAGCTGCCTTGCAACAGGTGGGTGAGGGAATGGACAAACACTACGCCGCCCGCAAAGAACTTCTTGGTCAAGACGCGATTAAACTGGCGGCCGCTGTGGGGAAAACGATCGATCCAGCTGTCGAGCTCTTGTTCGGTGAAACCACTTCGGAGCATCCATTTGTTCATACCGAGCAAATGATGCCGTTCGTCCCGTTTGTGCGATGCCACAGCTTCGAGGAATGTGTTCGTCTGGCTCAGCTAGCCGAACACGGATACCGGCATACCGCCATCATTCATTCTCGAAATGTTCGGAATATGACCATAATGGCACGTGCGATGGATACAACGTTGTTCGTGAAAAATGGTCCTTGCATGGCGTCTCTCGGCTTGGGTGGCGAGGGTTACCTTTCCTTCTCGATCGCCGGTCCGACCGGCGAAGGGGTGACGACTCCGCTGACCTTTACCAGAGAGCGACGTTGCTCGTTGATCGAAGACTTGCACGTGCTCGGGGGGACAAGCAATTTGAGGTCCTAGCGGCCGCAAAGAATCATCATGCAAACCGCTTTAGTACTCGGAAACGCAACGTCGACGGTGAAGCACCCAAGCTTGGCGAATCTCAAGCTCTTGGTCTGTCAGCCATTGCAATCCGATGGCAAAACGCCAGACGGTCCGCCGTTGGTCGCGGTCGATCTGCTTGGAGCTGGACGGGGCGAAACAGTCGTGCTCACCAGCGATGGCAGCACGATCCGAGATTCGTTTGGAGTCGAAAACAGCCCCATTCGTTGGTCGGTCTTGGGACTGATAGATGAGACTTAAGACTTGTGACTGACACCCTGACACCCTTACACCCCGACACCCCGACACCCCGACACCCGACACCCGACACCTTAAGCCTTAAGCCTCTAGCCTCTAGCCTCTAGCCTCAAGTTCTCCATCATTAACACAAACGCCTCAGAGATAGAAAGTATCGTTCGCCGGGTGCTCGCCACCTTGGCTAGCGACGCTACGTCTTTGAGTTTACCAGCGACCACCTTGAGTCTGCACGACAACGTCATCAGCGTTCAATCGCTGAAGGACCGAATGCTGGGTATCCGGGTATTGGAGATTGGTAACTCGGCGGTAATGACTCCCGCGGCGCGCGATGTTTGCAAAGAGCTAAAGGTCGAAGTCGTTCGAGGCCAACGATCTAGTTCAACCAATAGCCATGTGCCGGATGACATGGAGGCAAGTGCGAAAACTGGGACACGACCACAAAGGTTGTTGATTGCGGGTACGCCCAGCTGGATGCCTGCCATCGCGAAACAACTGTGTGCAAAGCAAGCTCAAGTTTGCGAGCCTGCCAAGGACGATTCGTCTGTTTTACGAACCATCGCCGACGGGTTGCGATCGGGGCATCAAGCGGGGTTGGCGATTGTTCAGTCTCCACATGCCCTTAGTTGGCAAGCGGCCCGCGACGATCGCTTGCGGCCTGCGGTCGTCACTAATTGGCTTGAGCTGACTGAAGTGTTGCAGGAGGTCCCTGCAAACCTACTGATCCTATCCGCAAAAACTTGGAATGTCCCATCGACTTGCAACAGCGCAAGGCGTTTCTTTCAACACTTGCAAAACCAATCTTGAACGAAAGCAGAAAGACGGCATGCAACTTTATCAAGTAAACGGCACAGTGACTCTCAGTCGAGCGCATTCCAGTTTTACGGGCGCTTCGCTCAAGACAGCCGAAGCGTACGGCGAAGCGTTGCTTGGCAGAAAGTCGCTTGAACCTGACTTGGTTGTCGTTTGGGATGACCTAGGTGCAACGGAAGGTTCCATCATCGCTGTGAGCGATGGGGCCGAGGCAGCCCAACCGTTCCGACCCAATCAAAAACCGGTCGATGCCTATAACGCAGCGATCATCGACGAACTGAACGTATAAAACTCCTTCCATTCACCGAACCACAAAGCCTCACTCGAGACAAACCCACATGAATGCACATAAGATCAAACAAGATATCTGCGAAATAGGCCGACGGCTTTACAACAAGGGCTTTGCCGCAGCCAACGACGGAAACATTACAGTTCGTATCGGCGAGAACGAAGTTTTGTGCACACCGACCATGCATAGCAAAGGTTTTCTAAAAACGGAAGACATCTGCACGGTAGATATGACCGGCAAGCAAACCTCCGGTATCAAAAAACGGTCAAGCGAGGCTTTGCTACATCTGGAAATCTACAAGAAGCGGGCCGACATCAAAAGTGTCGTGCATTGCCATCCGCCGCATGCTACCGCCTTTGCCGTAGCTCGCGAGCCGATCCCGCAGTGCGTATTGCCCGAAGTCGAAGTGTTTCTCGGTGACGTTCCGATAACTCGCTATGAAACCCCAGGGGGCAAGGCGTTTGCGGAAACCATTCTTCCGTTCGTAGAGAAGTCCAACGTTATTATTTTGGCCAATCATGGGACCGTCAGTTATGGCGCCGACGTCGAACAAGCCTTCTGGTGGACAGAAATCCTAGATGCTTATTGCCGAATTTTGATGTTGGCCCGGCAGCTTGGTAACGTCTCTTACTTCAGTGAAAAAGAAGAACGAGAGCTGTTGGTACTGAAACAACAATGGGGCTTTTCGGATCCACGCAACACCGACGAGTACAAGAACTGCGACGTGTGCGCCAACGATATTTTCCGAAACTCTTGGAAAGAATCCGGGGTACAACGCCGTGCGTTCCCTGCTCCTCCATCGATGCCAGCAGTGTCGAATGCGAACAGAGTCGAGCAAGCTGTCAGCCAAACGATCAGTCAAACGATGGCTGGCATGGCCCCTGTGCTCAAACAAACTAGTGGGCAGGGGTTAGCGAATGGATTGGCAGGCATAGATCAGGAAGAACTCGTCAAATTGATTACGGCACAGGTTATGAAGCAGCTTGCGGCTGGCGGCTAGTGTCAAAAACCGGAAGTTCCTCCCGGCTTGTGACGAAGTAGACTTCAATGCCTGCGAAACCGGAGGGCTGGCGTTCTTCCGCCACCATTAAACAAACACAACTCTCAAATCGATCAGGATAGCAAACACAATGAAGGTCAGTATTATCGGTGGCGGTGGTCTTGTTGGCTCGTGCGCTGGCTTTGCTTTGCAATGTGGCGGCGTTGTTCGCTCGATTGCACTGCTCGACCTCAATGCAAATTTGGCTGCCGGACAAGCGCTCGACATGATGCATGGCGGCCCAAGCGTAGCGGACCAGATCATTACGTCTGGCGGGTACGAACATATTCCGACCTCGGACATCATCTGCATCACTGCAGGACTTCGCCGCAAACCGGATGAATCCCGGCTCGACTTGATCAATCGCAACACCGACTTGTTCGTGGGTATTCTAGATGACGTTAAGAAAGCCGGGGTGAAGTCCTCCGCGATTGTGTTGGTCGTTTCGAATCCTGTCGATATCCTGACGTACGTAGCTGCCAAAAAACTCGGATTGCCGCCCTGCCAAGTGCTGGGACTCGGGACCCAGCTCGATACCATTCGATTCTGTTCGTTGATTGCAGAGCAATTGGGGACAGCTCCGACACAGACCCATGGATTGATTCTAGGTGAGCATGGCGACAGCATGATCCCTGTTTGGTCCAGCGCGACAGTCGGCTCGCTGTCATTGGACAAGTATCCGGGCTGGAACACTACTTTGGCCGAAAAGATATTCGCCCGGACCCGGCAATCGGGCGCGGAATGCTTGTCCAAGAAAGGTGGTGCCGGCTTCGCAGTTGGCATTGCAATTCGAGACGTCATCCATGCCATCGCCTTGGATCAACATCGTATTTTGCCAGTAAGCACGATGCAGGATGGCGCTTGCTACGGCATTCGCGACGTCGCGATTTCGGTGCCAACGATCGTTGGGCGATTGGGCGCGGAGCAGCGCGTCGAAATCGATTTATGGCCAAAGGAACTTCAGGGCCTTAAGTCAAGTGCTGCAGCGATCAAGCCAACGTTGGATGACGTAATGAAACGCATCGGCGCAACAGTCTAGT
>JBBRGW010000008.1:0-24479 GCA_038223525.1 Pirellulales bacterium | reverse complement strand
CCCAAGGGGCGGGGGGCGCTTCTTCTGCGAATTGATCCAACGGACTCTGCTCCGAAACAGGACTTTCCTCCGGTGCAAGGGGCTCATCCATCGCCAGAATAGGAATGGACAACATCACATTTTCTGTTCTCGCTCCCCCTTGCGTGCCCCCACCAAAGCCAGGTGTCACGATGCGAGTTCCATAGGCGTACATCAACAACCAAACGTGCGCGAGAAATGCAATTGCAATGCACTTCGTTAACGACTTAGTCTGTCCCCATTTTGTCCAAGATGCAATTAGTAAACTGACCGCGACGATAGCCAACAACGTCCCCAAGACGATCGCCCAAATACGACCGCTGCTCAAATCACCGATAGCAGCCAGAGGAGTACAATTAGGAATTGGCATGGTCGACTATCGAATCGTTCCTGGCATCCGAACCCCAGTGGCCGCGATGCCAGCGATTTTGGCTTTGGATTTTGACACCGCGTGATTTACATCCAGCAGGAGTTGCATCTGGACGTCTTTGTCCGGCTTCAATTGCACGGTGGTCCCAGGATAATTCCGGACTGCTTCGGTCAACGCGGCCGACAACTGTTCCAGCGACACGTTTTGGTTTTCATACTTGATGATTCCGTTGGCTGAAAAATAGATCGGTTTGGCGGCCACGGGCATCATTGCCCCATCGGAAGCCGATTGGGCCAGATTGATTTGAACGTTCGATTCGTCTTGGGTGAAACGGGTCCCCACCATAAAAAAGATGATCAATAAAAACAGCACGTCGATCATGCTGGTTAGATTGATCGTCGGCAATTCGTCTTGATTGAGCTTGAGTGGCATAGGAATTTCGTCTCAAGGCGAGTTATGTACTGAGCGGCAGATCGCTCGCCGCAGTTGGTTTTTCGATCGTACAAAAATCGGCGGCTAGCACGTTAGCCGCTCACTCGGTTCCCATGCAGCGCTAAGCTGCTTTCCTCGCTCGCGAGCGACTTCGAGATGTATCGTTTTCTTGCAACCCTTCGGCGCTGACAACTTCGACCAATCGTTGTGCATGGCTATCCATCTCCATGATCAACTTATCTGTTCGACCGAGGAAGAACATGTATAGCAAGTATGCGGGAATCGCGACCAACAAGCCCGCTGCCGTGGTCAATAACGCTTGACTGATCCCTCCGGCTAACAAGTCCGGTCGTCCCATCGCTTGTGCGCTCGAGATATCGTTGAAGGCCTGGATCATGCCTAGCACTGTCCCGAGCAAGCCGAGCAATGGTGATACGTTGCTGATCGCATTGAGCAATCGCATGTTTCGCCGGAGCAAATTGCTCTCCCGTTCCCCCGCATCGAGGACTGCTTGTTCCACTTCCACTGCTGGTCTTCCATACTTTTTAACGGCAGCCGTTAGGATGGACGCGATGGGGCTAGGATTGCGATCGCACAATTCCAACGCTTCTTCTTTATCGATTTGTTGTTGCTGCAATTGCTCAATGAGTCGCTTCACGAAAGGCCTCGGTATCACCCGACCTGTCCGTAAATTAATCAAGCGTTCGAAAGTAAAGACCGTAAGAATGAACGAGCAAAGCGCGATGGGGTACATCATCCATCCGCCGTCATGAAACATTTGCAACAAACTAACGGTGATCTTGCCCTGTTTCTCACCCGCTCCCGAGGCGTCGGAAGTTTGGGCATTGGTCGGTTGTCCAGAAGTCGCAAAGACAGGTTTTTCGGCCACTCGAATTCCCTGTTGCCCAGGGTTCAGGTTCGGTTGTCCAAAGTTTCCATTCGGGGGTTGTGAATTGGCCGGCAAGAATTGTCTGGCGCCGCCATTGGTTGCCGGCATGCCATTGTTTGCAGGCATGCCACCGTTTTGCATCTGACCAAGCAACGAGGCCTGCGATAAGAAAGCGAAAGCAAGGCAAATAACACTGGGCAAAATGATCCGCCCGGTGCAGCGAACCACTGCGATGGGTTTGCTCTTCTTCATCGCTTGGTACCTACTGCGGGTTCTTTGGACGGTTGGTTTGCTGCGGAAAAAGATGGGGTGTCCCTCAAACGTGCTTTGGCCGTTGAAACAAAAGGACTGTCGCTAAACTGATTGACAATTGCTTCGTATGCTTCCTTGGCCCCTTGCAAATCTTGCGTGGCTTCGCAGCATTTGGCGATCTGCAACAAGGATGCAGAACTCCAGTAAACTTGCTTCGGTACCTTCAATGCTTCGCGGTATGATGCCAGCGCTTCAGGAAACTTGCGCTGCATCAAATACGTCTCACCCGTCATCCAAAAGCTTCGAGCCACCAGCTCATCCGGTGTCGCGTTGGCTCGCTGCGTAATCGAAGAAAGGACTTGTCTGGCCGCGTCGAAGTCGGCTTTAGAAACCAAACATCTCGCTAATAAGTAATCGACTTCGCAAGCGCGGTTACATTTGGGAAAATCGTTGCGAATTCGCAAAACAATCTCTTCTGCCTGACCCCATTCCTTCCGCAACGCTAGCAATTCCGCAGATCTTAGGAGAACAACGGGAAACCAATCGGGTTTGATCGTACCGCTGGAACTCGACAGCGCTGTTTGTTTCAGCCAATCCCAGTGACTCTCCGCCTCGGTCCACCGTTGCTGTTGATACAAAGTTTCTGCCAGTTGGAATCGAATTGCGATTTGCAATGGAAGATCGCTTGCTGAACTCGACATAGCTGCCTCAAGGTCTGTTCGAGCTTGATCTAGCAAACCGAGTTCCAGTTTGGCCTGCCCTCGAATCAAGTATGCAAAAGGGAGTAGTTCTATTGAACAGGGGCGTTGGATCGCTTGTTCAGACCATTCCATCGCTTCGGTCCAACGATTGTTTTCCGCCGCATTGCGCGCCAGGCGCACTCGAACTTCGATCGAAACAGGCGAATTCGGAAAGCGATGCACTATTTGCAACATGATATCATTGGCTTGTGAGGATTCGCCCGCATCCACGAGAGCCATAGCAAGCTCGTAGAGCGCAGCGACTGGTGGATTTCCTGCAAGCGCAAGGCGAATGACCGGATCCAACGCCTGCGCTACATCGATCGTTTCGCCTAAAGCTTTTGCCACTTTGATACCTAGCAATTTAGCTCGAATTGCGAATACGTCCTCCATGTTCTTGGTGGGCAAGCTGTCGAGAATCGACTTCGTTTCCGCATACTGCTCGTTGTGCCAATGGACCATCGCGGCCCCCAACATCGCTTGGCTATACACTCTATCTGTCGCTTCCGAACAGTGCATTGCATTTCCAAAACAGGTTTGGGCTGCAGCATAATCCTTCCGTTCTTCCAGCATCAACGTTCCCAGCTCCAGCCATGCCCCGGGACTGCTTTTGGATTCCTTGATCGAACCGGACGTCACACCCAAGAAGGTTCTCAGTCGCTGTTCGGCCAAGTCGTAGCGTTGCATTTGGCGGTCCCATTTGGCGTGAACCAGCTCTGCATTTTCGATCCACTTGAACAACTGCTCGGCGTCAAAGTTTCGCCCCGCAGCGACCGCGGCTTCTTGAAATCGCTTGGCTTTGGCCAACCACCCCGAAAGCTTGCTAGCGCATCCGTCGCAGGGCTCCAACGCCCAGTCCGACATCGACGCAAAGTACTCACATTGAATGGCCAGCTCAGACCCAGGGCACTGCTCAGCAACCGATCGGAACTCGATTGCTGATTTTTGAAACAGGTGCTCTGCGTAGTTGGCTCGTGCGCTCTTGTACAATGCAATGAGCGAACTCGAATCGGGCGGTTGCGCAATGCCTTCCAGCCGAAAAAGCAGAATGATAGCGATCGAAATCGATGGAATGATGCGTGATGGATACATTCGTCCATTGCATACAGGAATCTTTGGGTTGTATCAAGAGCAAGGCCACAGACTTGGTCGGCGGACAGTTTCTTGCGCATTTTGTCTTCAGGGTAATTATCAAGAAGCAAGAGTCGTTGTAATAAAGCAACCAATGTGCAATAACTCGGTTTTCGTTCCACACTGTACCAATCTAGGAGTCGTTTCATGGGGTTACTACAAGAATTCAAAGCCTTCGCGATGCGCGGAAACGTCATCGATCTCGCAGTTGGTGTGGTCATTGGGGGAGCGTTTGGGAAAATAGTGAGTTCGATGGTGAACGACATTGTTATGCCACCACTAAATTTGCTCACCGCAAAGTCAGGCGTCAACTTCAACGGATTGTCGTTGAAATACTCGCAAATTTTCGGCTCTAAGATCGATCTTCCCAAAATGGATGGTGGCAAGGCAGTGGTCGAGAAGGTCAACGGGGTGGACGTACCGGTAATGGAATTAGCAGACCCAGACATCCTAAAATACGGGCCGTTTATGCAAGCCACTTTAGATTTTTTGATCGTTGCGTTTGCTATATTCATGATGATCCGCTTCATGAATTCCCTCAAGAAGAAGCAAGAAGAAGCTCCTGCGGCCCCAACTCCAACTCCAGAAGATATTCAACTCTTAAGAGAAATTCGGGACTCACTTGCCAAGAGTGCTCCGCGACGCGCAGATTAATAATTGCTGAGTAATGACCACATGATATTAGAGAGAGCGAAGCGGAAAAGCATCGCTCTTTTTATTTTACAATGAACGTGTGTGTGGCAAACGTCATTAGTGCTGTGTTTGCTGTAGTATGGAGTGAGAGAGGCGGACGCAGGCAGCGTCCGTCACGATCTGCGAACTGAACGAAGAGAATCGAATGATGCTTTCAACCCATCGAAACCACGACGTCTGTTTCTGTCCAAGGCTTAACTGGATTTTTTTGATGTTGCTAGCCGCTGTTGGCTGCAAGGAACAAGCAAGCGAGCGAGCGAATGAACCGACAGTAGCATCCGAGGTACCGAGTATTCCTTTGGTGGTCGATTTTATTCAGGATCATGTCTTGGTATTGGAGAACACGAACAGCCCTGCCTCCACGCAAATTGCCAAGTACTATAGAGAGAAGCGCGGGGTAACCAAGACTTTAAAAATCCGTTGCCCTGATTCTGCAATCGATGCGGCCAATGAAACACTAGACTTCGTTCTCTTTCAAGAGGCCATCGAAAAGCCGCTTCGCGAGTATTTGGCCAGTGACCCGAAGATCGATTACATAGTGCTCAACAAAGGGATTCCTATTCGCCTCTCGGGTGCCCCCATTGGTTTTTCCAACAATCGACCTTCGCTCGACTCCTACATCGCAGCTTTGGATTATTTTGATCGACCAAACGCACTGAAGGTGAACATTGATGAAGGGGGATTCACGGGCAAGTGTTTCGTGAATCGTTACTTCAATTCAACCGAACGGTTTTCGCACAGCAAGCATGGGGGCTACTTGGTAACAAGACTGGATGGATATACTGTCGAAGCCGCAATCGCGCTCGTCGACAATGCTTTGGCTGGCGAGAGATCGAGACCTAGCGGTACCGTTTTCTTAGACTCGATGCCGTTGGTGGAACCGATCGATGCTTCCAAAGTTCCTTTGTTGCCGGTCAAGAATGGGCAGACAAATATGCAGATGATCAGCGGGATGGGGTTCGCGGAATGGAATTTGGATTTGTTCGCCGCTGCAGAGAATCTTCAAAAGTCCGGCATCCCTGTCGAATATGATCGCACCGAGAACTTCGTCGGCGACAAGCAGGGATTGATGGGGTATGCCTCCTGGGGAAGCAACGATGCAAAATATGTCGCCGCACATTACCAGTCCATCCGTTTTGTCCCGGGTGCGATAGCTGAGACCGCGGTATCGACCAGCGGTAGAACCTTCCTGCAAACCTCGGGAGGTCAGTCCTTGATCGCCGAGTTGATCCAAGCCGGGGTAACAGGGGCAAAAGGATATTGCGACGAGCCGTTTTTACCAGCGATCGCATCGCCCACCATACTCTTTAGCCGATACACTCAAGGATGGAATCTCGCGGAAAGCTTTTATGCAGCCTCTCGTTTCGTCGGCTGGGAAGATATAGTGCTGGGTGACCCCTTATCTGCTCCATACGCTAAAAGGTAATTTTCCATTGTTTAATTACATAGAACCAGTCCGAATGGGGTGTTCGATGATTGTTCAAAGCCTTCGACAACAAATTCGTAAACTTGCGAACCATTTCGTGATCGCATCCGCGGTCGGTATGTTGCTTTGCGTATCTCATTCGGGATGCAAGCCGCAGAGCGATGTGGTTAACAACGAGACGAACACGGATGCATCTGTTCAAGCAACTCCCTCAATGCCTGCGCCAGCCATAGTGCCCGAAGTTCCTCGACCTATCGAAGTCGATTCGGTTTTGGACCGCGTTTTGGTGGTTGAAAACGTTAGCAGTCCAACATCGATACAGATAGCCAGATACTACATGGAAAAGCGTGGCGTGAAGAAAGTGTTTCAAATTCGATGCGCGGATTCCGCTCGCGATCCGGAAGCGGAGACCCTCGAATACGTGGCCTACCAAGCTGCTATTGAAAAACCCATGCGCGAGTATTTGGCGAAGGATGCCAAGATCGATTTCATTGTGCTCACCAAAGGGATTCCCTTTCGGCTCGCAAACGCGCCCGTTGGATTTGCGCCCGGTCGACCTTCGCTTGATTCCTGTTTGGCTGCGTTGGATTATTTCCAAAGAAGCGATTCCATTAGGACGGTTATCGTTGAGAACGATCTCAAAGGGACGGCATTCGTGAATCGATTTTGGAATTCCAAAGTACGCTTTTCGCATGCAAAGCACGGAGGCTATTTAGTGACCCGACTAGATGGCTATACGGCTGCCTCCGCGATGGCGTTGGTGGATAGTGCATTGGCAGGCGAAAAGTCCAAACCAACGGGCTCTGTCCTGCTTGATTCCATGGCATTGCTAGATCCTGTGGACATATCGAAGGTTCCCGTCACCCCATTTCGCGACGGCATGAAAGACATGGAAACGATCACGGAAATCGGATGGGGGGAATGGAATGTGGACTTGTACGCATGCAATAGCAATCTCAATAAGGCAGGAATACCGTCTGAATTGGATCGGACCGAAAAATTCGTTGACGGCAAGCAGCCCGTTATGGGATATGCTTCCTGGGGCAGCAATGACGGCAAGTATGTAGCAGCGAATTACTTGTCGATGCGATTTGCACCGGGTGCGATTGCAGAGACCGCAGTGTCCACCAGCGCACGAACATTCTTGCCAACGACAGGCGGACAATCGTTGATCGCAGACTTGATAGAATCGCGGGTGACGGGGGTGAAGGGCTATTGCGATGAGCCCTTTTTGCTCGCCATTGCATCCCCAAGCGTTCTTTTTGATCGCTATACGCGCGGTTGGACTTTAGCAGAGAGTTTTTATGCTGCGTCCCGATTCGTTGGCTGGGAGGACATCGTCATCGGCGACCCATTGTCCGCCCCTTATGCCGCTAGCCACAATTAGCCGAACCGTGTTGCAACAATCACTGCATAGACCGCAGTTCCACTACGATGCCAAGCGGTATAGTTTGACTTCTTCGGCACTTGTATGCCTCAGTTCTTTTTTGCTTTTCCTGATTCAACCGATGGTTGGAAGAATGATTTTGCCATGGTTTGGTGGTACGCCCGCCGTTTGGACCACTTGCATGTTGTTCTTTCAAACGATGTTGCTAGCCGGCTATGCCTATGCTGCCTTGCTGGTGAAAGCAAAAGGACCTGTATTCCAGGCTGGGTTGCATTTGGCGTTGCTCCTCATCGTGTTGCCCTTCCTTCCGATCACTCCCAACAACGGATGGAAACCAATGGATGGCGACCAACCTACCTTAAAAATACTTTCGATACTGTTCGCATGTGTTGGCTTGCCTTACTTTCTTTTGGCTGCGACCTCGACTTTGGTACAGAACTGGTTTGCACAAGTTTTCCCAGAGCGGACTCCGTATCGGCTATATGCGCTTTCGAACATCGGCTCATTGGGTGCACTATTGATCTATCCGTGGATTGTCGAACCGATGTGGAGTACCAGCGAACAGGGATGGATTTGGTCCGCACTTTTTTCAGTGCTGTCCATTGGTTTCGCTATTCTTGCTTTCCAATTGTGGCGAATACAGCCCCTTAGCTTGCCGACCGACACGGATCGAACAGCGTCTCTAGCAGCCTCCGATCGAATCAGCGAACCATTGTGGCCGGATCGAGCTGCGTGGTTCCTCTTACCAGCTTTGGCATCGATGATGCTTCTTGGGGTCACGAACTATCTTTGCCAGGATGTCGCGGTGATCCCGTTCCTTTGGATAGCTCCCCTGAGCGTCTATCTAGTATCGTTGATTGTCTGCTTTGATGGCGATGCATGGTATCGTCCTGCGTGGTTCGGCTTTGGGAGCATCTTAGCAATTGCCTTCTTGTTCGCTCTATCGGCGTTCGAGTCCATCCAACGTTACAATGGAAACCGAGTCGCGCACTCGACTCAAATCGACATTCGAATTGTGATCGTTACTTACCTAGCCATGTTCTTCTTGGTATGCATGGTTTGCCATGGCGAAACGGTACGGCGTCGACCTGTATCGCATCGGCTCTCGGAATTTTATTTATCGGTTGCCGGCGGTGGGGCGTTCGGTGCATTTGTAGTGGCGATCGTCTGCCCGCTCCTGTTTTCTACTTATTTCGAATTCAATATCGGTATGTTGCTGTGCTTGAGCGTTGCGACAACGGTCTGGGTGAAATCGCGATTCGGTCGTTTGCCAAACTGGCTCAGGAGCCGGATACGACTCTTTGTAGTGGGTTTGGTTATCCCGCTTGTATTGATTGGATTTGCTCAGTGGTGGATGCTTGATCGAACCGAAGCGTTACCACATGGTCGCAATTTCTACGGAACTCTTGCGGTCCGCGAACTGAGTTCGGAGGATCCCGTCCACCGCGGGCTGGCTCTTTTTCATGGATCCACTATGCATGGATTTCAATTGCTGGCTGCAGACAAAAAAGATATGCCTACCGCCTATTTCACCGAAGACAGTGGGATCGGTATGGCGTTCAACGCGTTACACAAACGCGGGCCGCTCAAGGTAGGCGTCGTTGGTCTGGGGATTGGAACTCTTGCAGCGTATGGAACCCGAGAAGACACGTTTCGTTTCTACGAGATCAATCCGATGGTCGTCCAAATCGCCTATGAACCGTTTACCTTTTTGCGAGACAGCGCCGCCCAAGTGGAAATCGTTGGGGGCGATGCTAGGCTGTCGCTCGAACGTGAATCTGACCAGGAGTTCGACCTTTTGATCCTCGATGCCTTTAGCAGCGACGCCGTTCCGGTCCATTTGCTAACCGATGAAGCGGTCGAGTTGTACCTGAAGCATATGAAGCCGAAAGGGTGGATGGCATTCCAAGTCACCAATCGTAATCTCGATTTGGTTTCCGTTGTTGCCCGACACGCGGACAAACGCAAGTTCGATTGCGCACTGATTCGCCAAGAACGAGCGATCTATTCCGAAAAGACCCCCTCCGCGTGGTTCTTGATGGCACAACCTGGCAACCTGCTAAACGAAACGAATATTGCCGAAGCCACATTGCCGATAGAAATCAACCCCGCTGTGCTATTATGGACTGACAACTATCATAATCTCTTTCAGATACTGATTGGGAAGGGGCCAATGTCGGGCTCGGCGGGCAGGTAGTCGCGATCGGCGGGCAGGTAGGTAAGGAGCGTGGGATCGTGGATTTGGGGCAAGGAAATGCGGGCGTGCCCGCCGCTTCGCGGGTTAAGCATTAGGCTTTCGGACGATTGCGCAGGTAATTTTCGCTGCGTTCAGTAATTCTTCCTGAGTGTTTAAGATGTCTGGTCCGAAGCGAACGAATCGTCCGCGCGAGTCGGTGTTCACTCCAGCGGCCTTCAACTCCTTCACGAGCAGCGACGCGTTTGGGCTCGGGACAAGCGTAAAGGCTCCATAGCGCTCTGGATGTTTAGGTACCACGCATTCGACACCCTTGTCTTTAAACGCTTCTCGCAGCAATTGTTGCTGGCTCAAGTTGTATTTGCGAAGTCGGTCCACTCCGATGGCCAATGTGAATGCGAGTCCCGAGCGAGCTTGATAATAGATCAGAACCGGCGGGGTGCTTTCCAACCAGCTATCGCCGCCCTCGCTCAAGATTGGCAAGTCCGGCCTTTCATATAGAAACGGATCCTTCTTTGCAAACCAACCGGTATCGAGTGTTGCTAGATCACCGTCTAGCAGTCGTGGATGCAACGCCAACCAGCATGCGCCCGGTCCACCCCGGGTATACTTGTACGAACCACCGATCATGAAATCAGCGTTCAATTGCATCATGTCGATCGGTATTACTCCGGCTGCGTGGTAGGAATCTAAAAGCACCAACGCCCCCACTGAGTGTGCTTTTTCGATGATCCTGTCTAGTCCGTTGAGTACCTCCCCGGTTGCAAAAAGCACCATGGAGATCACGACCAAATCCACACCCGATTGAATCGCATCTAAAATTCGCTCGGTATTGGATTCCAGTTCGATGACCGATACCCAATCGACTTGCACTCTCCCCTTTTTAGCGTAGGTCTTCAATATAAAGTCGATACTGTCGAATTCTCCTTGAGTGGCCAATACTCGAACAGGGCGAGTAGAGCCATCTCGCGGTAGCGCATTCAAAACGGAGCGAAGACCCTGACCGGCCGACGTTCTCGGGACCACTGCAGTCGAATCGGCTAGACCAATCAACTTCGCGATATGGCTTCGATATAAATTCATTTCTCCGAACCACGCATCCTGGCTCCAGGCTCCATCCATGCGACTGTACCAAACATCGAGCCCGGCCATGACATCGATCGCCATTTGGTCTAACGGCCTGCCAAGCGAATGGTTTGCCAAATAGATTTCACCCCTGGCGCGGTCGCCCGCTAAAGAGCGCGTGAACAACGGCCAAATATGCGTTTTGATTCCATCCGCCGTTAGCGGTCCGGAGCCTAGTTCCGCGACTTGGGATTCAATATTCATGTTTGCTTATTGACCTATTTCCGTTCGGACATCCCAATGTTCAGGGAACTATCTCGTCGTTGTGCTCTGGATTGGAACGCGGATTTTGAGCGTCCAGCAACTTGTCAAGACACAGATAACCTTGGTAGACCAGCCTCGGTCGCAGTAGTCTAATATACCCATTCCGGTCTGCAACCAGTATCGTTTAACCCTTTAGGCTCCTAGCGATTCCGCGATCACTAGGTAAAGTGGTAAGGGAAAACCGAATGCATCCCCACTTGCGTCCGGATGCACTCAAGCAACCGTTTGAATCAAAATCTTCTCCCCTACCTAGAAATTGAATAATGTCTCAATCGACAAGCAGCATCATCGTTTGGGGTGCGAATCTCGTTTTCGGACTTTGTTTTCTTTTGTCGTTCGCTAGTCTAACAAGTGGATTCGACAACGCGAAGTCTCCCACTCCCCCACCACGCTTGATCGTCGTCGTCAGTGTCGATCAATTCTGTGCCGACTACTTAATCCGCTTTCAAGACAACTTTTCCCCCAACCCGCGAGAAAGTGTGTTCCGAGCCATTCTTGAGAACGGAGCATGGTTTCCAAACTGCCATCATGCACATGCGTTCACATATACTGCGCCTGGCCATGCGGTCCAACTCACAGGTGCCCATCCCTCCACTCACGGTGTGATCGAAAACGATTGGTTTGATCGTACTCTAGGAAAGTCGCGATACTGTGTCGCAGATCCTACGGTTGTCGTGGTCGGCATTCCTTCCGAAAAGCCGATGTCGCCGCGCTCTCTTCTTGTCGACACGGTCGGGGATGCTCTGAAGATAGCAACCAACGGAAAAGCAAAAGTGATAGGGGTTGCGATCAAGGACCGCGCTGCAATCCTGATGTCCGGTCATCGCGCGGACGCAGCCTATTGGCTTGAGAAGAATCAATGGGTCACTTCCTCGTATTACCGGAACGACCTACCAGGCTACCTCCGTGTATTGAACGAGGGGCGAGCGATCGATCAGTATCGTGGCAAAACGTGGGACCTTTTGCTACCGATTGCCAAATACCACAATCAGGGGCCGGACGATAACGAGTTCGAGAATCCTCCGTCGGGATACACTGCTGCTTTTCCTCATACACTGGCCAATGTGGACGAACTCACACCTGACAAATTCGGCGAACAGGCTCTTTTCTCGCCGTTTGGAAATGATTACACGCTGCTCGCTGCCCGCGAGATTATCGAAAACGAAAAGCTTGGCGACGATGACGTCCCAGATCTACTGACCATCAACTTTTCCTCCAATGATTATGTTGGCCACGCGTTCGGTCCGCTCAGTTTCGAGGTCGAAGACATTACCTATCGAACCGACCGGCAACTCGCAGGATTCACCCAGTATCTCAATGAGAAAATCGGTGTGGGGAATTGGACGCTCGCAATAACCTCAGACCATGGCGTTGCACCGATCCCTGAAATGATTGCCAAACGCGATCAGTCGGATGTGCAAGTCCTCCCGCCAAAGCGGAACCCGCTCGGTGACTTGAAAGTAGTACGAGATAAACTGGAAGCTCTGCTTAATAATGAGTTAAAGTTGTCATCAACCAACGAAAGCGAGTCCATGGAGAAAGTAATTCTCGACTTGGATTCTAATCAAGTTTACTTGAACCACGAACACTCGAAGTTGCGTGGACAACTCTTCGTCGAGGCACAAAAGATTGTGCGTGACTGGCTCCTTGCGCAGCCCTATGTTGCGGCTGCTATCACGCGTGAAGAGCTTCTTGCGGGTGGAGAGACGCGATTGATGCATCAAATTCGGTTGAGTTTTCATCCTGGACGAAGTGGCGACATATTGTTCGTGTACACACCTTATGCTATCCCCGGCAGTACGAGTGCAAGTGCGAAACCGAAGGGCACAACGCATGGTAGCCCATGGCACTATGACACCAACGTACCCCTTTTGCTTTTAGGGAATGGCATAGCTCCGGGCCGTTACGAAGAACGAGTAAGTCCGGCACAGTTAGCTCCAACGCTGGCACGTTTGTTGGGAATAAACGCACCGGGCGGTTGTGTTGTAGAGCCAATCCAGCAAGCGCTTTTGCCGGTCATGAAGTATTGATTTCCCAGCGACTGCATTAGTCATAACAGTGGGTTCGCATACTTGGGCGGGGCAGTGTGAGGAATCCTCTGCCCCAAAATCGGTTCCATTAGACCAACATCGTTCCATGCTTCGATTCCAATCCGAATGGAGGCAACGTTTGAAACCTCGCTCTGGCTAGATAGCCTGCAGAAGGACTCCTCCGCCTTTCTTCGAAGAGTTTCGTTTTCACAAGAAAGGTACCCATCGGTCCAGCGACTCGGATCGCGGGCCATCACCCTTTCAAATTGAATCGCGGCAATAAAGTACCAAGAGGCAAATGCGCAAAATGTGGTAAAGGAGGGAAGCGAGCGGTAACAACCTCCGACGAGCAAATCCAGCCACTCGATTTCTTGACGTAATTGACGATCGTAGTTAACCCATCTAGACGAAGTGCAAGCATCGACCGAACCCTCTGCGATCAAGAGCTCCGCGATCCTCGCAACTCCGCTCAAAGCATGCGCTATCCCCGTACTGTGTAAAGGATCGACGAATCCGTAAGCGGTCGGCAATTGCAACCAACCCTCTCCCACCGCGTGTTTGCGGCAACGGCTCAACCGATTGCTCCAACGCAACCAATGATCGTTGGGCTCTGTTGGACTCGATCGAGTCAGCATCTTCTGAATCGAAGGATACCGGCTGATCCATTTTGCCCAAAACAGCGATGCCCCCGCGAGAGATGCAATCGGCTTCCAATGGTTTGTCGGCTGAACGATCCCAACACTGGTCACTCCATGGTCAAATCGGAGCATCCACATCCAGCCGTTCTCTGTCACATGATGTTGGGCCGAATCGTCGGGATGGAACCCCGCCAAAGGATCGATGGCGAATGGTGTTTGGAGCTCAGGAACGACGCTGTCGACATTGCGAAAATGTCCAAACAGCGATCCCGTTTGCGTCTTCATCCAAGCGTCGTCGCGTTGATTTCCCAACCATCGCTCCGAAAAATCCCCGGCACCGCCTGCGTCGATTAGCCAACGCGCCTGACATTGTAATCGATTGCTTCCCTTGTGCCTTTCAACGACCTCTACATGCCAAGTTGAACCGCTACGTTTTAGGTCAACGATATCCCTGTGCTCCAGCAACTCACAACCGCTAGCTACGCTTCGGCTTGCCAAGTACGAATCGACGTCGCTGCGAAGCCAATGCGTATCGCTCCAATAATCGGATTGCGATGCGGCGACCATCAGCGACTGAGATCGCTGGTCGCTATCGCGAAACGGTTGGTCCTCTTTGTGCGCAAAGTAAGTGAACCCACGCTTTTTCCCACATGCGATCTCGGGAAAACGATCCTTCCAGGTTCCCCATGCCGCTAGCGGTCGCAGCTCCGGCATTTGCCAACGATCAGCAAGATACGCCAAAAAGAAATCCGCTGTTGGAGTAGACGATTCACCGATCGCAAAACGTGGATGCATAGCCCGATCGACGATCGCAACTCGCCAACCGGATTTGGCAAGGATCTGGCCAAGAATGCTACCTGAAAAGCCCGAACCCACGATGATCGCATCAAACAGCGCATTCACAGTCGTTCCCATTCTCATCAAGTGGCAAGAAACTCTGCGTGCGATGGCATTGCAAAATGTGCTCTTTTAGAACCTCTCTACACCGGGAACAACCACCCTCAATTTGCTCCCAACCCCACAGGTCAAATTCGATGTACGAACCGACAGGGATGTGCCAATTGTGCTTTTGAATCTTGTTAAAAAATTCTTGCACCATCGACAAGGTTGGGACCCGGTAGTGTCCTGCATCGACAAGCTTATCGATCCAACCGTTCCCCGCTCGGACCGGTATGATACTTATATGCCGAACATTTCGCTGCAAAGCATAAGTGACCGTCCTGCAAGTCCAATCGACTGACTCATCCGGAACAATACCCGGTGGATGCAGCAAAACAAAAACACGCACGTCGATCTTCAACCGTCGACAGTTCTCAACGGCGTTGTCGAAATCGTCGGTTGTCATGCCTTTATTCATCGCTTGTATCGCGTTGGGATGGATCGTCTCCAATCCCATCGCAACTTCTAATTGGCCCGCGATATTTTGTGAGAACCATTGCATTCGGTCGTCGCAAAATCGAGGATGGTTTTCCACGATGACGCGCTCAAATGGAGCGCAGTGTTTCGCAATCTCTGCGAGGTCTTGTTTCGGGACCGATCGCTCGTCGAAAAAATTGCTCGCGTTGTAGATTTTTAGCCACTGTCGTTTGCTCGTGGTCACTGTCGGTAAAACTTGGCTCAATTGGAACGGAATGGCTCCTGGCGGCGTTCGGTCTGGCGAAGTGTATTGCCATAAGTCGCACATGGAGCAACGGAACGGGCACTCCGCCCCAATCAAAAAAATGGTTGTCGTTTCTACTTCTTCACCCGGTTCACCATTGCCTGAACTAAACGGTTCACGCGAATGCAGGACATTTGGGATGGACCACGGGGACGGACGATCAAGGGCAGGCCGAAGCGATTCGATCTGTTGCTTGATCGCATTCATCGGAGCGGTTGATAGGCGTTCAAGAATTCGAAGCGGTAGTCAGCTTCGTCCTTTGGGAAAATCGCGGCGAAGCGTTCTTGGTCCATTGCTCCATGTTGAAATCGCCTTTTTTCAAAGATAGGCATATCGACGCTGCAGACCGACTTGATTCCACGGCGGATCACTTCGCCTTTGAGTCCGTATAGTTTGGTATGATCCCAATCGGTCAATTCGATAAAGGGGATCGCTTCTGCGATTTCGATCACCCGAGGGAGAGCGAAAGGACTAAATCCAGAAAAGCAAAAATGGGCTGCTGGAGCGCTGGTTCGAATGTGACCACGGCTCTGCCCGCCACTATAGGTCAATGAATGTTTGATCGCATGAACCCCCCACCCCTCTTGATAGAGCATGAGGTTGTTCAATACGCTCCGAATAGTCAATTCAGGATTCTCTTCGATCGGATAGTCCTTTAGGTTTTCATCGCCGCCGTCTCCATCGGCCAGATAACGCCAATCGGGGTATCGATTTCGAATCTCCTGACAGAGAGCCATCGCCATGGTTCCACTTTGCACATCCAACGGCTTGTAGTCCTCAAGGACCCGGACCGTTTCTCGCCAGTTCAGCGACTCGCTGCTGCAGTCAACGATTTCCAAGAGTTCTTCCATGCCGCATTTGCGAACAAATTGTTGCGCCTGAGCCGCATCTCCCTCGGCGTTGTCGATTCGCAGGGTAAAGGCTTTGAGTCTCGCCGGCGACTCTCCACGCTTGAGCAACCGATCGTAGATCGCGATCAAGACGGCGCCTGAGTCGATTCCGCCAGAAAAAAGGACTCCAATGGGTTCCGCCGAAGGTATGGTATCGAGCCAACGATCGCATTCCTGCGATAGGCGAGCGACATACTGCTCGCCGATGGTTTCGAGATTGGCGGGTAATGTATTACGTTCGGGAGTAAAAAAGCGTTGGTAATTGGGATTCGGGTCGGGGCATCCAAGCAGTTCGATTCGGACAATGTAGTGCGCTGGAACCATACGTGTGTAAGACGGGTGGAATTGGTCGGCGATACCAATCTCTTCGAGTCGGCGCACGATTTCGTCCATGCGTTCGGCGACGATCAAGCAAGGACCATCCACCAACTTGGCCAGGAAGTAACGCAACGGACGCGCGATGGTCCTAGCAATATGTTCTTTCTTTCCACTCGCGTCCATAATAGCGAACTGCCCATCGATTGCGTTCACGAGTTCGGCATCGCCGGAGAGAACACGGTTCTCCGCTTCCGAATAACTCATGTTGAGCAGGATATTGCCAGCGGGGTCGAGCAAATTCTCGATTCGTGAGATATATTGGTGGCTCATTCGGGTCACTTGAATCGTGGTGGTCAGACGGGTGGTGGGGCACTTTGCCTAGAGTTTAACATTGTTGGTGGCGGATGCTGCTAGCATCCGCACCGCTACGAAATGCCGGGCCGACGCTAGCAACGTCGGCCCCGCTTGCGGCTAAGATGGGGGTTTTGCTTTCTTCGCCTGCTATTTCAGCGACGTATTTTGGGACGGCGTAACCAGGTAGGCGTCTGGTGAGTTCTTCGATAATTCCAAGTCCCCGTTCTTTTGGGACTTCGAAGTGAGTTGCTCCAGCGACACGGTCGAGCTGATGCAAGTAGTACGGCAAGACGCCGCAATCGATCAATCGCTCATTCAACTCGACCATTGCTTCGACAGAATCGTTCACTTCTCGCAGCAAAACCGATTGATTGAGAACCGTTGCACCGGTTAGCTGTAGTCGACGTATCGAAGCGACGAGATGCGAATCGATTTCTTGCGCGTGATTGATATGCAACACGATCCATTTCGATAGCCGAGTGCCCTCAAGCCAGCCGCACAGCGCAGTGTCGACTCGCTGAGGGATGACCACAGGGAGTCTCGTATGGATCCGCAATCGTTTCAAGTGCGGAATCGAATCCAATCGATCGACCAATTCCGATAATGTCGCATCGATCAGGGTTAGCGGATCGCCACCGGAAAGGATGACTTCATGGATACTCGAATCGCAACGAATGTAGTCCAGAGCTGGCAACCAACGCTCTATCGTTTTGGGTGCTGTTGCATAGGGATAGTGGCGTCGAAAACAATAGCGGCAATGGATAGCGCAGGCACCAGACAAAACCAACAAGACACGGCCAGCATACTTATGCAATAGTCCGGGCGCTTCTTCAACCTTCGAATCTCCAACGGGATCGATTTGAAATCTAGGGTCCGAGATGGACTCCTCGTTCCGCGGAAGAACTTGTAGGAGCAGAGGATCCTTGGCGTCACCGAGCTTCATGCGAGACAAAAATTCGTGAGGCACAAAAACGGGGAACTGACGTTCTCCATCGCTTGAGAGCCGAGTCGAATCTTGGTCGAGTTGAAGCGCTCTGCAAAGATCGCCTGAGCTGCGAATCGCTTGTTTCATGGCAAGCTGCCACGATGGTGTCGATGCTATTAACGTTTGAACTTGGTTCACTTGCTGTCCACCTAAGTCCGTTTGTTCATTTCAACCGGTCGATGCTTCACGCGATATTCGTTATACAGGACAAGTGCGGTTGCGGGTATAAATGGCAGGAAGTAGTAAATTACACGAAACAAAACCACCGCGGAAACCACGGACACCGAAGCCTCCTCCGGAAAGAAAGTGAGCAGCACCGTTTCCAAGATCCCGTAACCGCCGGGCACGTGAGTTAGAACTGTGATGATTTGTCCTGTCAGGTAGGCAACCAAGATGGTTGGGAAGTTGATTTCAGGATTCCCTTGATGGGGAATCAGCCAATACAGCACCAGAGAAGCCAACAAAAAATCTCCTGCGGAAACCACAAGCTGCATCGCCGAAAGCTTGAACGGCGGCAACGTGACTTCGAAGTCCCGGATCTTGATCGGCTTGCGGTAAAACGTGCAAGCTAACAGGTAGGCAGCAATCAATGCTAGGAAAATATATCCCCACACATGGTGATCGAGGATTAACTTTTCGCTAACGTCCTCAGTTAACTTTACTGGCAAACAAACGAACGCAACCCCCGCGAGCAGAAAAAGGCCGAGCCAGAAAGTCGTGGCCAGGATGGTGACGAAGGCCACGATCTCAAGCAGCGTGAAACCCCAAGTGGAATACAATCGATATCGGACCGCATTGCCGCCAAGCAACCATCCGAGCACATTGCCATACGAATATCCCACGATTGCACCGGTCATCACCTTTGACATCGGCAAAGTCTTTTTCAAATGTCGGACCGCAATCCAATCGTAGCCCGTCAAAATCAAATAATTTAGCGCAGTCAATGCGACCGCTAAAACGATTTGCCAATACGGTACGTTGGAGATTCCTTCTTGAACCTTCTCAAGTGTGACGTTCGCCTTTTGAAGTTTCCACTTCACCAAGAAAAACGCGACCAACATAATCGCAATGATGGCCGTAATTTTCGCGGACTCGCCCAAACGGCTTACAATTAGCGAGCCGGGGTTGGGCTGATGCCGGTCGATCGCGGACGGCCTGACTTCTTTGTCGCTAGGAGGGAATGGCTGGTCGGAGTTCAAGTCGTGTGCCTAATGAGCTGAATGTGCTTGCTAATGCAATGAAAGGTCGCAAGCGATGAATAGTGTTACGTAAGCTACGCAATTTGAGTTGGGTTTGGTAGCCCTATGCGAAAACTACGATTCTAACGGTTTTTCATGCCGATACGCAATTGACGACGTCAATTTGACGAAACTAAGCACTTGCTATTGGAACCGTTGTGCAATGAATCTTCTTCACCATAGTCTATCGGTCGGATTGGGGTTTGGCCTTCTGGCAAGTGCCGCTTTTGGTCAAAACGCATCGGACATACTGGTTCCTGGGACGGGAGTTCAGCTAACGCAGGTTGGAGACGATTTTGAGGATGAGGGTTGGGATTTTATCCCCAACAACCCGAAGAGTTCTGAAGACATCGACGAAAAGCAGCGGATGCCGATGGGGAAATCTACGAACGGAAGATGGTACGAGGGAGCGAAGAGGGGCCACCCTGATGTGGTCAAACGGGTTCCGACCCCACACGGC
Source organism: Pirellulales bacterium (assembly GCA_038223525.1). Classification (GTDB taxonomy): domain Bacteria; phylum Planctomycetota; class Planctomycetia; order Pirellulales; family Pirellulaceae; genus JBKCUI01. The sequence goes on along the minus strand of JBBRGW010000008.1, from coordinate 4,985 downwards.
GGCCTGCCAGGCAGCGAGGCCTCGCTCTTGCTGAAATCTTTGCAGACAGGGGTCCCCAAGGCTCCAAGTTTCACAATGCACCAGGATGATTTTATTTGCAATGTCCAATATCGTTTGGGTGGGACAGTCAAAGTCGATCAATCACCGAGCATGACCACGCGTGTGTATCTTCCGCCGATGGATCAATGGGAAAAACGCAACGGACCGCATTTCGCGTTTCGGGCGGCTGTCGAAACGACGATCCAAGAGACCAAGACGAAATTTTTGTTTGCGTCGAAACAGGAAAAGGACGAAATCTATTGGCCTGGTCTATTTATTCTCAAAGCAAGCCGCACCGAAAACGGCAAAACTGTGCCCTATGCACACTTTAGAATCCGAGCAGACAAACGGGGCGGTGACTTCATGGGTCCTGAGATCAAGACTATGGGATGGTGGACGTTAGGAATATCGTTTACACCCGATGGACTGACCCATTACTTCGCCAAGCCAGGTGTGGAGGAACTCACACGCGATGACTATCTGGCGACGGCCATGCCGTACGGATACCGCTGCGAAGAGGTTAGGTCTTTCTTTTACAATGTCGTCAATGGCGACAATGGTCGTGACTGGACCACCGATTGGATCATCGACGACCCCAAGTTCTACGTGTCGAAAACATCTCGATTCGTGACAAAGAAATAGGCGCCAACGAACTTTCCAATGGCCGCTCACGGGTAACCCAAATTCTGGATGTTGACGCACCCTTACGCGGTCGGCGGCGACGTACTCTCCACTTCGGCTTCCACGACCGGCGCAACTTTGCGATTCTTTCGTCGGGTTGGGCGGACTACTTCTAATGCAATGCAATAGTCCAAGTTCGGGCGGAAGATCGTGAGCATGGCCAATGGAATGAACCACGCCAAATAGAGACCGCCGCCGAATCCATGCCAGAACTGCGTAGCAGCCATAATCGCCGAGGAGCAACTCAATAAAGTTGCTAGATTCTTTTGAGCTGGCCAGACCACAAAAGAAACGCTCAGCAAGACAAAGACAACGATGATCGGGATTCGCATGATCGGATACCACCCCAGCCCCCAAATGCCTTCCATTCCGCTCATGGCAACTTGTTTCAATCCAAACATGTAAAGGATGTGTTGCAAGAGATTGCTCGGATGCAAAAAAATCATGGTGATTACCAATGCAAAGATGGAAACAGAAAAGCCGCCGACAAATCGCTTGATGCCTCGTTGCCAATAGAAACTGCACCAAAGGGGCAGAAGTGAAAATGGGTAATAGACAACACCCGCGGCACATCCGAGGAACATCCCAGCGACAAAGGGTTGCCGATACATCAAAAGGGCCAAGAGTAGCAATGCCCCCGGAACAACGTGGTCCAAGTGGCCGGTCATGTGTGCAGTATAAGGCAACAGCAAATAAAAGGTCACCGCACCGACCCCCGTCTTGAAATTTCCAAAGTGCCAGTAGCCGATCGCCAGAATGCAAAACACTAGGGTCAGATTGGCGCCGATGGCCAAAACCCTTGCCAAACTTTCTCTTAAATCTCTTCGAGTCGAGTCTGACGTTTCACCGACTCGCCCAACTGTTTCAGGAGTCGTCGATATCTGCGGCAACGCGCTTAGCAGAACGTATCCAGGACCAATCTCTGGACTGGTCCTCCGTTGATCCACAGGGCTACTGGTGGCGACATTCACCATCAAATAGACCAACAGCGACGTCCCCAAAAACAGCATCCCGCCGCTCGTTAGGTTGGGATCCAAGAGCGGCCTGCGAACGATGGTTGTGTCCAGCAACATTCGTGTTACCGTCAAGCAAGAGCAGATCAACAGCCATACAAAGCCCCAGTACAGGAGTCGCTCTGGCGGCCAGGCAACGCTCGGACCAATACTACCTTCGTTCGAATTTGGCGCTATCTCTACACCCGTACCGCCGTCGAGACGGTTTTGGGTTGTTACAACGGAAGGAGCTTTACGGAGTGCTTGATGACCTTCGTAAACCAACATCATGCCAGGCGTAAATGCGAGGATCATCAAGATGTCCAGATTTCGGAGTGACCAAAATCGGTGGAACATCAAGAAAAGTCCGATGACCAAGAGCGTAGACAAAAACACCCATGTTGGGGGTTCAAGCCTTACGTAGTGGAATAGGAACTGGCTCATGAAGTGCTTGGACTCGAAGGCTCAGCGATGTAACAAGATTGCCCGCCAAAAACGTGGAACCTAATGTTTTTTCTAGTTTAGTACAAGGGTGCCCTTGGTCTAGTCGGGCAAATACGGAACACACAGCGAACCTCCGTCGGGTTCAAAGCGAAATTCGGAAGATTTCTCCAAATATGTTGCGGACCCACCCCCCGTCTGTCGCGTTATTCGGTATTCCGAAGCTTCGATCGAGGCTTCAATTCATTCTTTATACATACCGTTTTTTCAGTTTTGGAGTTTCCCAAGTGTCCAATGACAATCACACAACATGTTTTGGCGGAGCAACTAGCAGCGGATTTACTGTAATGCATCCAACTCAATTCATGTATATTCTTGCCGAAGCGATTCAGGACGAATTGGCCTTCTTTTCTCATGGTTTGGACGGAATCCTTAGTTACCTGAGCAAATCCGCTGAGTCCGTGCTCCAGCTGTCGCCAAACTTGGCAATGAATAGACCGATTCATGAACTGCTCACTGATAACCCATGCAATGATGAATTACGTTCCTTGGCGTTGAATCCGTCCCAACCAACGATTGCCTCCTCAGGCACCTGCGAGTTTCTGGGGTTTGGCGAAAACGCCGCCCCCATCAAACTCAAATACTGGCGCACTCACGTGCTGAACCAGGGTTCACCCATTGGTTTTTCTGGAATTCTCAGGCGATTAGACGGGAGCCCAATTTCTAGTCAAATTCCCAACGCTGATGCGGCCGAACTGATCAGCCGCGTGGAAACCTTGACCCCCGTTGAATTTCAAGTCATCGAGATGGTGGTTGACGGTCACATGAACAAAGAGTCCGCAGCTCAGCTAAATGTTGCCGTTCGGACGATCGAATCGCGTCGTTCGCGTGCAATGGCAAAGTTAAAGACAAACGGCCTTTCCGATCTCGTCCAGACCTGGGTTCTCGTCAGGCAACTCATTGCGAGCGGGAATCACGAGCGACTCGCCAAGCTGGGAAACCTGCCCACTAAATCTACCGAAAAGGCCGAACCGCAAAACCAGTCGATGGCCTCCATGTGACCGTCTGGAATTGGGACTGTTTCACGCTCATAAGAAAAGGTAGGCTATTGCTCACGCCAAGCCACGCCGAACTCGATGAGCAAATATGAAAGCCCTTGTAAAATCAAAACGCGATGTCGGACTAGAACTTCAAGATGTTCCGTTTCCTAAAATCGGTATCAATGACTGCTTGATCAAGGTCGAAAAGACAGGGATCTGCGGTACAGATTTGCATATTTACAACTGGGATGCGTGGGCTCAAAAGACGATTCCAGTCCCGATGGTCGTCGGACATGAGTTCGTTGGTGAGATCGTGGAAGTCGGATCGAATGTGACCGATTTCTTTCCTGGCGAGATTGTCTCAGGCGAAGGTCACGTGGTTTGTGGTCGGTGTCGAAATTGCTTGGCCGGTCGCAGGCACTTGTGCAAAGACACCCAAGGAGTCGGTGTCAATCGTACAGGGGCTTTCGCAGAGTACATTGCGTTGCCGATGACCAATGTATGGCATCATAGCCCTTCGATCGATCGAGAAATCGCCTCGATTTTTGATCCGCTGGGAAACGCTGTCCACACCGCCTTGAGCTTCGATTGCCTGGGCGAAGATGTTCTCATTACCGGTGCTGGCCCAATCGGACTCATGGCTGCGGCTGTCGTTCGGCATGCCGGAGCTAGACATGTTGTGGTTTCCGACGTTAACCCCTTCCGGCTCCAACTAGCAAAACAAATGGGTGCGACGGTAGCAGTCGACGTACGCAATCAATCGATCGAAGAAATTCAAAAGCAGCTGGGTATGCGCGAAGGGTTCGATGTCGGCCTCGAAATGTCCGGGTCGCCGGCCGCATTGCGATCCATGCTTTCGAACATGTGCCATGGCGGCAAAATTGCCATGCTCGGGATCCCGTCCGAACAAATCGCGATCGATTGGAACTTGGTCGTTTTCAACATGCTAACCATTCGGGGGATCTACGGTCGGGAAATGTACGAGACGTGGTACAAAATGTCCGTCCTGCTCGAGAGCGGGCTAGATATTTCGCCCGTGATTACCCACCGATTGCACTATTCCGAGTTTGAAAAAGGCTTTCAAGCAATGCAAGCAGGCCACTCCGGAAAAGTCATTCTGGATTGGTCGAAGTAGGTCGCGGTGCGGGTCGCGGGTTGCGGGTTGCGAATTTGAAATTTGGTTTTGGTTTACTATCCTCTTTCCATGTCATCGACTTGTTATTCAATGTCCACTAGAAAACTTTTGGTTACGGCAGCTCTTCCCTATGCAAATGGCCATATCCATTTAGGGCACTTGGTCGAGTACATTCAAACCGACATTTGGGTGCGATTCCAAAGGCTTCGCGGTAACAAGTGCTTGTTCGTATGCGCAGATGATACGCACGGGACCGCGATCATGATTCGGGCACGACAAGAGGGGAGGCCCGAGTCCGAATTGATCTCCGATATGCAAGCTTCGCATGAACGCGACTTCGCAGGGTTCAGTATCTCATTCGATCATTATGGCAGTACCAACTCGCCCGAAAACTACGAGCTGTGCAAGGACATATGGAAGTCGTTGCGATCGGAAAATCTGATCGTCGAGCGGGATGTCGCACAGCTCTTCGACCCGGTGGCAGGTACCTTTTTGGCGGATCGGTTTGTCAAAGGGACTTGTCCAAACTGCAAAGCCGAAGACCAATATGGAGACAACTGCGCGAAATGCAATGAAGCCTATGCGCCGACGGAATTGATCAATCCGGTTAGCACACTTAGCGGTGCAACGCCCGTGATCCAATCCGCCAATCACCTG
>JBBRGW010000007.1:0-24880 GCA_038223525.1 Pirellulales bacterium | reverse complement strand
ATCGCCAGCAACTGGTTTTCGTGTTCCTTTCGTGTTGGCCGTGTCAAACGTCCCGCCGAACCCGTAACGAGTGTCGTTGAGGCTGGTCATGACAATGGGCAAAGAAGCCGATCCCTCGGCGATCAAAGTGCCGCCGTCGCTCAATTCGATCCGTGAGCCGCGGAACTTCAAAATTGCGCCCGCGTCGATGACCAACCCGCCATCTAACCTAGAACGTACCTTGATCGCCAGTGGCACTAAGGCGCCTCCGGTCAGTGTTCCATTATCGACGTAGGTGTTTGTAACCGCATTGAGTTGGGTCACCAATCGATAAGTACCAGCTCCTGTTGCATCGCTTCGGTACAGTCGCCGAGCAACATAAGGCAAACCGCCCGCAATCGGTGGCAGGTTGGCGAGCGAGATCGAGCTGTTGGCGGCAACAATCAATGAGGATGTTGGGATAGAGGCCAAGCTCTCGTTACCCGCCGCATCGACGTATACCAACCGGTAGTTGTATGTTCCTGCAGCAAGTGATCCAGCTGTCGCTAAAGTCAGTGTCACCACGGTAGTGGGAGGCGAGGCGGTATCGATGATACCACCACCGGGCTTACCGGCCACGACCAAGTTTTCGCCGATAATGTAAGGGATATCGATATCGTCAAAGCGCGCGGTGACAGTGATCGTTTCCAAAGTGTCGGCAACACTTGTCCTCGTCTTTACGAAAAGGCCGTTGAGCGTGTTGTTAATCACCTTGTTGCCATGAATGTCCGGCCCTACCCGATCGTAGTCTGGAATAAAGAATCCGTTGGCTTGCGTTCGAGGATCTACGAAGTCATCTTCTTTGAAGCTGTTGGGCGTTGCAGCCATCGCAGCGTCAGCACTTCGGCTGATCAAATTGTTAATAATGGATGGGCGAGAATCCACCATGTGAATGGGTGTAATGATCTGCGAAACGCCATCGACAATTACTTGGCCACCACCAAAACGAATGTCCGAATGTATGATCGAGTTCAAGAACAAGCCGTTGCGTTCCTTGTCCGACCTTGTTTCATCGCCACCGTCGATCCGATTGCGGAAATCGATTCCACCCCAATCACCAGGCGCAGCAGCCGGCGGAGTTCTGTCGGGATTGAGTCCGACTCCAACGGTATCGTTGATCGACGTCACAATGACTTTGGTATCGGGGGTACCAAGCAGTTGCAATGTTCCACCGCTTCGGTCCACGCTTACTGTGGAACTTCCAGCGCTGATGCGAGCACGCCCCATTTTGATAATGGCGCCGGCATCAATCATTACGGTTACGTTCTTGGGTACGTCAAATGTTGAGCCGTCGGCGAGCGCAACACCAAAACGATTGAAACCGATTTCGTAGGCTCGGCTCGTCGTGTTGCCGAGGATTCGAACGGTAACGGCTCTGTTGCCTGTGGTGTCCGTTCGCGAGACACTGCCCGCGTCGGCAAGCGCTGCGGCGATGGTGTTATAGGGGCGGGCAAGAGTTCCGTTTCCGCCGTTGACTGCAGTTTTGTCAACCCAAACAGTGTATGCCGAGGTGTCTGGTGTGCCAGGCACTACGGTTGCACGGTCGGGTCGCGATGGGACGAACCAGTAGTTAAATACGCCTCCAGGCCTGCCGTCGCCGTCTCCATCCAATGGAGTTGGAGACCCATTGATGTCAACCAACGTCGACGCTGCAGGCGGCTTATAATCGATACGAAGCTGGTACTTGCCCTCCGATTTGCCACCTAATCCGGAGTCTTCGACTTCGGGATTATAAGAGGTATTCCCCTTCGCGCTCACTCCGATGACGTAATCACCGCCGCGAACAAACTCGAGAGAGATTCGTGGGTCTTCGCTGAAGTAGTCTTCGTTAGCAGCGACCTCGGTCCATTTGGGTGCAGAGGCTGTGCCATCGTTGCGATAGAGCCGCAGCGATGCATCCAGCAAACTAGAGTCGGATTGACGCTCGGCTGCGATTTGCAACTGGAGCTTGCCGCCTTGGGCTGGAACCGAGAACTTATAAAGGTCGATGTCCTTGCCTTCAGGTCGCAAAACAAATTGACCGTGAAGAATATCTGCGTTGCCTGGGAATACTTGTTCGATCGTTGGATCGGTAATAGGGGAATTGTTCTGGACGGTCGCTTGAGGGAATTCGTCCGCGTTGCCAAGTCCGAGCAGTACGCCGATACCTCGCATAAACGATCGGAAAAGCTCGGTTCCGAATAGAGTGTCGTCTGCGGTGTTGAAGTCCTGGCTATCAATAATGACGGCTGATTGCGCTGGATTCGAGAGCAAAGGACCTGCGGCGTAAGTCAATCCGCCTGGTCGATTGGATTCCACCGTGGTCAAGGATGTCAAGCTATTGATGGCTTGCATATCGCCCACCGCGACGGTCAATCCGAGGTTATCACTCTCGGTGAATCGGACGCCGAGATATCGCTCGTACAGCGACATCACTTGACGCACCATGTTCTTTTGGGATTCGGTGATGGTATTGAGCTGGACGCTCTGATTTGCGGTACCCAGTTGCGACGAAAAATTGTAGCTGATGTTCGCAATACCGTCGTTGTCTACACGGGTGACGTGCTGCTGGTAGCGGTTGTCGCGAATCCCCTGCGCGTCGTTCGCTCCTGGGTAGTCGAGTGTGTAGGGTGTGGTATTCTTAATCTCGGAATTAACAACGGCTGCCTTGGCGCCAGCGCCAGCAAGCCAGCCACCGCCTAAATCGGTGGCGGTGCTGAATCGACTGCCCGGGTCTGCGGCTGGGTTGATGACAGCTACCGGCGAAGTAGATGGCGATTCGCTATTGCCGATACGCAGTCGCATCGCAGCAATCGGGAGCAGTTCGCCGCTGGTTGGGTCGACAAACGCATCCAAGTTGCGGTTGAATGTCAACGCAACGCGATTCAGCGAAGCATCATAGCTAACTGAAGAAGGACGAAACGCAAGGTCATCCAATCCACTCAACGAATTGCGAGTGTAAACAAGCTGATAAAATTCGGGTTTGACCGCTTCTACTGCGTTCAAATCATCATTGTTGAAGTACACATAGATCTGGTTTCTAAGTTGGCTTAGCGATCCATTGGCCGCACGCACCACAGGTTGAGGCACGACCGCTTGAATGGTTGTACCTAAGTCCAAATCGAAGCGAACGCTTTGGCTAACGCCACCATTGAAGGGAAGCCCAGAAACATTGCGAAGCGCAAACGGGCCGCTCCCCAAAATGTCGATTAGATAGAAATCGTCCGGAAGTGCTTCGGCGAATCGAATGACGACTTCACGATTGGTGTCGCCAAGGCCAATATAGGCTGGTGTAATCGCGACGTCATCGCCTGCAACAAGCGTTAGCTTGGAAGGGATTGCAAAGTTGCTTCCGATTCGAGCCGATGTAGAACCGCTGATCAATCTGGCCTGCAAAATGAAGGCCGCTTCGGGTGAGTTATTGATTGCATCGATCATTTCCTGAACAGTCGTCAGAAACCGCGAGTTGCTGTTGAGCTCGACGATAACCTTTTGGCCACTGATCGTGATGAGCGGCAGCTGTGCGCGGCCGAAGTCCCGAGAGACGAATTCAATTTCGCTGTTGGCGCCTGCATTGCCTGGCCGAGTGGACAGGAATTCCACCTGGAGGGTGTTATTGCCGGAGTTCAAGTTCGACGACACGCGGGCTGCGTCGGCACCTTGCAATGTCAATGTGCGTCCTATCGGAACCGTATCTGCAATCGGTGTGCTCTCAACACCGCGAAGGCGCTTTACCAACACCTTCGATGCGACATCTACGTTTTCCGACATACCACGAATCAAGTCCGAGGCGGTTGTCTTATTTCCTGGTTGAATGTTGACATCAATATTGATTCGCGAGCCTACAACGGTCAACACCGGATAGCTGGCAGGTTTGCCCGGTATGCTGGTGGATCTGGAGGTTTGAGTGAAACGGAGCTCCAAGCCGTTCCCTTGCTGTCCTGGCAGGGAAGCGCTAAAGTCCAGCACTACCTGACCATTGGTACCCAAATCCGTACTCAGATAGGCAGTTTCTAAAATGCCATCGGCACCCGCACGCTTTACCTGAATTCCAGTTAGAGTGTTGGGGTTCAAGGCAGCGATGTCGTCGAATCGCAAGACGATTTCGCGCGGACTGACATTCAGTACCGTCGCGTTCGAGCCTGAGCTACCCAGCGCAATAACGGACCCTTCGTTCGGTTGCACGCCGACAAGCTGCGGACCCGCAGCCATCAGGTGCCGATTTTCAAGGGATTCCAGAAGGGAACGACGGATATGAAGCTGCTTACGCTTCCTTCCGCGATCTTTTCGGGGGATGTTGTTGGAAAAGGAACCACTTCCGAAACCGACGGTGGTCATCGACAAACCTCAATCAGGTGCCATAAACGAGGGCTAAAACATAAAGCGACACGATAGCGAGCCGCAATTTCGAGTCTAATTCGGCTCGCAAGCATTGCAACGAATCAAGCGCAGATACCAACGACTTCCTTAGATGCAAGTCGTTTTAAATACCTCACACGCTACCTAAGGGGGCGTACAATCATCACGATTGACACAATTGAATGCTTGGCTTGGAGGGGGGGTGTGACCCAAAAGTTCCACTTCATCACTTGTTGCGATGCTATTCCGAAAAAACAGGGTGGATCGACCTGTTTTTCAGTCGCGAGCCCGATTTCGGGATGAGGATTTGCCCCCAAAGCCTAAACGCGCAAAACGATTTCCATCGGTTTCGCTAGGAAAACGGCAAAAGGCCCCAAAATTCGGCACAGAGTCTTTCGGAGATTCCTAGACCCGAATACAAATTAGACTCGCGGTGCCGGCAGCCCTCGCGTCTCTTTTCTCCAGCGTTTTTGCCCTGGAGAGCAATTTCCTAACTGCAAAACCATCCAAAAATGTTTCAGTCGCTCCAAGAAGGCCTTCAAGTTGCTTTTCAATCGCTTCGCGGTAAAGGAAAGCTTACCGAATCGAACATGCGCGAAGGCTTGGCTATGGTTGAAAAATCCATGGTCGAGGCGGACGTCAACATTGACGTCGTCCGGCAATTCATGGCGGATGTGTCCGCGGCCGCTGAAGGAAGACGCGTTCTGCTTTCGCTTCGTCCCAACGAAGAACTGATCAAGATCGTATACGAGGAGCTCGTTTCGCTGCTCGGTCCGGTCGACAATACTATTCCTATGCGCCGCGGCGAATTGACCACCATCATGATGTGTGGGCTGCAGGGGGCCGGGAAAACCACCACTTGCGGCAAGCTTGCTTTGCTGGTGAAAGAGAAAAAACTCAAGCCGTTTCTGATCGCGGCTGACTTGCAACGCCCCGCCGCCATCGACCAATTGCATGTGCTCGGAACGCAATTAAGCGTGGGCGTTTTCAGTAAACCAGGAGCCAACGATCCGGTTGCCGTCTGCCGCGAAGGACTTGCGGCCGCAAAAGCGGCTGGGGCTGACGTTGCTATTTTCGACACTGCCGGCCGGTTGGCTATCGACCAAGAGCTGATGGATCAATTGAAGCAAATCGATAAGCAAATTGCACCTCAGCAAGTCTTCCTCGTTGTCGATGGCATGACTGGCCAGGACGCGGTTAATAGCGCGAAGGCTTTCAATGAAGCCCTTTCGCTCGACGGCGTGATCATGACCAAACTGGATGGGGACGCTCGCGGCGGTGCGCTGCTCAGCGTCAAAGCGGTCACACAGGTTCCAATTAAATTCATCGGCACGGGCGAACACATGGATGCCCTGGAGCCGTTTCGACCCGAGGGAATGGCCAGCCGTATCCTCGAAATGGGAGACATCCTCGAAGTTGCTCGTGAAGCCCATAAGCTGATCGACGAAAAGGAGCGAAAGCAACTCGAAGAGCGAATGTCCAAAGGGATTTTCACGCTAGGCGATTTCCGGGATATGATGCAAAAACTCAGGAAGCCAGGGCTCATGACCAAAATGCTTACCCTAATGCCAGGTATGGGAGACCTGTCCAAGATGATGGCCAACGCGGACAGCGACAAGGAAATGCGACGTTTGACCGGGATCGTGGACTCGATGACCCCTGACGAGCGAAAAACCCCAAAAATGATCGATCCGTCCCGCAAGAAACGCATCGCGGAAGGTTGCGGAGTGCAACCCAATCAAGTCAGTGATTTGGTAAAGCAGTTTGAAATGCTCGCCCCGATGTTGCAAATGGCAACATCCGGCAACATGGGGGACAAAATGAAAATGCTCCAACAAATGCAAGGGATGATGGCCAACAACCCAAATAGCCCAATGGAAGGGATGAAAGTCAAGCAAAGCACCGGAAAAAGACTGACGCCAAAGGAACGAGAAAGGCTTCAAAAAGAGCGAGAAAGACTCCTTCGCAAGAAAAAACGGGGCTAGGTTTCCAATCCAATTCAAAAAATCGTCGAAATACGTCTCCACATGCTTTTGAGAAGACGTTATCATTTCGACCCTCGCAAACTTATATTTCACGGAGAATTAGCACAGTGTCGGTTCGTATTCGAATGAAGCGTTTGGGCAGAAAAAATCGCCCGTTTTATCGTCTTTGCGCCATCGATCAACGTTGCCCACGCGACGGTCGGGTCCTTGAGGAATTAGGGCATTACGATCCTATGTGCAAGGAAACCGATGCGCGTGCCGTTCTCAAAGGAGAGCGCATCGACTACTGGCTCAGTGTTGGCGCACAACCAAGTGAAAACGTTCAGGTGCTTATCAAGAAGTACGGCACCAAAGGCACCCACCTCCAGCAGCAATCCGACGCCTTGGCCCGAATTGGTCGCAGCATTAAGCAACCAGTTCCAGCGTCTTAGGGAAGCGTCCGAGGGATTTGTGTAACAAGTGAGTGGCAAGGCGTTAGCCGCCGGTGTTTACAGGAACCGGCGGCCAACGCATTGCCGCTCACAATTTTTAGACGCCACTATTTCTAAACGGCACAATTTTTAGACGGCACAATTTTTAGACGGCACAATGTGTTAGGGAACCTGCGTGAGATTTGACATCATCACCCTTTTCCCACCGATTTTCTCGGGATATCTTACGCAAAGCCTCCTCGCTAAAGCGATTGAGCGGAGTTTGGTTGAGATTCACATTCACGATCTTCGTGATTGGTCTACCGACACCAAACATCACAAAATAGATGATCGGCCATACGGAGGGGGGCCTGGTATGCTTATCTGCGTGGATCCGGTCGTGCTCTGCGTCGAAGCGGTGCAGCAAATGGGGAATCAGCCCGGGGTTGTTGTCATGATGACTCCACAAGGAGATCGGCTGGACCAGCGTCGGGTCGAAACGTTAGCTCGCAACGAACGGATGATCTTGCTTTGCGGCCGTTACGAAGGGTTCGATCAACGCGTTATCGAAATCCTTAACCCGATCGAACTCAGTGTCGGCGATTATGTGCTCAATGGTGGCGAAGTGGCTTCGATGGTGGTCGTTGACTCCACCGTCCGCATGATACCTGGAGTGCTAGGAGATGAGCAAAGCAGCTGGGACGACTCATTTTCCAGGGGCAATCGATTGTTGGAGTTCCCACAGTACACACGTCCCGCTGAATTTCGAGGGCATAAAGTTCCAGATGTCCTGCTCAGCGGCGACCACAAACGGATCGCAGACTGGCGCGCAGAGCAAGCGATGCAGAAAACCAAACTCCGGCGCAACGATTTGTTCGACAAGTGAGGACCCAGTAGGTTGCAACTGCCGGGCCCGCCGGGCGCGACTGCATGGTCACTCTCGGCAAGAGTGACCTACTTCAGGAGTGACCTATTTTCGAATCAAAGCCCAAAGGATTGGGCTGTTGCTATTCTTCTGATCCTGAAATCGCTCCACTTGCAGTCGATTGCCGCGATTCTCTACCCAGTCCTCGACGCATTTCGCTTCTTCTTTTCCGCCTGCATGCCCCGGATACGCCAGTAGGCTAATCAAGCCTCCTGGCCTCACCAACACCAGAGCTTGGTCAAGACCTGCTAAAGTACTATCGGGCTGGGTGACCAAGGTCTTGTCTCCAAAAGGCAGGTAGCCGAGATTGAACATTGCCACCGATACGAGCCCAGCATGGCATGGATTCACATGGGTTTTTAATTCCGCATGGGAACCCGTAAAGAGCTTGCATCGATCCTGATTTCCCAAATCTAACAGTTTTTTTCGGACTGTTTCGACTGCTCTCGGTTGGATATCTATCCCATATACGACTCCGGTGCATCCAACTTGTTCGGCCAGAAACAAGGTGTCAAATCCGTTGCCGCAAGTGGCGTCGATTGCGATTGCACCCTCGGAGAGAAAGCGACCCGCAAGCTTTTGTGCTTCTACGGTGAAGTGCATAGTTTACTTTCGACGTGACCTTAAGAGTGTGGGATCGATCGAGGCACCGTCCATTGCTTCGATAAGCATTTCCGAGAGTCGGGGCGCCATGAGTGTCCCTTTAGATCCCAGTCCGTTCAGGCAGTAAGCGCTGGCGATCCTGTCATGCGGACCGATCAGCGGATGGCGATCGTAGCTGGCCGGACGCACCGCCCATCGCTGTTCCAGTACCGTGTGTGATCCATCCGAAAACGAACCTTCCACCATCGATTCCCATCGCGTCTCAAGCTCGCTTCGGAATTGAGTTGCCTTGAGGTCGCTCGGCGGATGGTCGGATAGGAATGGTATTCGATCGTAGGTTGCACCGACCAGAAAGCGATGTGAGCCGACCGGAACAGCCCAAGCATGGTGATGGACGATTTGCTCGAATTGCACCTTCTTGCTTTCAATCAGCAGGATATCCCCACGTGCGGGATGCAAAGGGAGATCCGAGAAGAATCGATTCTCGCGGGCTGCAGCTCCTTGACAAAACACGATCTTTTTCCCTACTAATTCCATCGAGGGAATTTCCACGGGGTAATCGCTGACAGATAACACGAAATGGATCTCCCGATCGCAGTCTAGGTTCGCGACGTGAAAGGCACCGAACTGTTGGAAGTACCGCTGAGATTCCGTTAGATACACAAGTGTTTGCAGTCTTGCGGCGGGCGTGAAACTGCAAGCTCCATGCGCCGATCGCAAACCGGTGTTTTCCAAATCCCAATGCGATTGGGCGCGTATCGCATCAGGATTGTCCGTTCGAGCTCCGTCAATCCATTTGCTACTTAGCAAGTCCCGCTCTCTCTCGCTGGCAAAGACTCGCAGGGCTGGCTCAACAATCCAAATCGGTTTTTGAATGACCTTTTCTATTCCTCGATAGAATCGGTTTGCGACTGGGTAAAATTCATCCCAGCGCCAACTCGCAGCGGCTCGCGAACCGGTAATGGGCGTCACCAGGCCGGCTGCGACACGGGACGAAGTCGCGGAGTCTGCGCGATCGATGATCGCGATTGACAAGCCTCTCCAATGCGCATTCCAAGCGATGGCTGTACCAGCCAATCCTGCCCCAATCACGATCAAATCGACACGTTTAATGGCTAGTTTCCTTGTTTTTTCGGCCCCTTAAAAGGGAAAACGTCACCCGATTTGGTTGTGGGGCGAGGGCTGAATCCGGCAAGCGTAGATTGAGGGTCGCAGGAAAATTCGGCATCATCTTACGACTAAAGATAGGGAATTCCTCACTGAATGAGAAGGCGCCTTTGCTTGTTGGTACCCGACCGGGATATCATATATCGGTAGATTCGCATTCTTTTTTCATAGCCCAGGTTGGTGCCTTCCGTGGACCCGTTTCGACTCGCTTGTCCTCATTGCTCGAGCAAAATCATCGTCCGCCATGAAGCGATGCTTGGACAGACCTTGCCCTGTCCGAAATGCAAAGGACCGATCGCCATTCCCAAGATCGCACCGGTTCCAACTCCCATTCCAGCTTCGGCCAGTCCAACAGTTCCTACCGGCACAGTTCCTGCCGGCACGTTGTCGAAAGCCAATCCGACGACTGCGAGGCCAACCGCTTCCGCCGCTCCGCAGCCCGGATCCCGCGTGGGAGCTCCCATCATCGACTCCACCGCGATGACCAAAGTCGGTGACTTTGACTGGAGTGAGCTTCTGGCAAAGGAGGATTTGTCGACACGCCCGGAAACCGAAGGGGAGACCGGTTCGCAGTTCAGACAGGCCAACGAGCCCGACTTTATTCCTTTACCCTCCACTTTCAAACCGATCACACCGATGCCCGCAAACGCATCGAGTCCGCCCATCAACAAGCAGGCTTGGCAAAGTAGCGAGCTTGCAAAACGACGGCAAATGCTCATGCTTGCAACCATCGCAGTCGCAGGATCGCTGCTTGCAATCGGTGGCTTTGTGGCTTTCATGCGGATGGTCGGTACCAAAGACAAACCCATCGTCAATGTTCCCACCATCGAAAAAAAGCTTCCTGAACTAAAAAAACCAGAAGGCATTGAGGAAGTGCCATTGGAAACACAGCCGACTGTTTCGCCAGCTCCCAAGTCTGACAACATTGGTCCAGACAACATTGGTCCAGAAAGTATCGGTCCAGACAAGACCAATCGAGCTGCTGCTGTTCCGCCGAACGTCGACGCGACGAAAAACGACGCGATGGAAAACGACGCGTTGAGCAAGCCCTCCGATGTTTTGACCAACCCAGGAACCCAGCCCGCATTGGCCCCAGCAATCAACCCTACTACCAAAAGCGACGAGGACCTGATGGCGAGCGCTTTTGGACTCGGCAGCATTTCACAGGACTTGAACGACACCCCTATGGGTAGCCTTTCGCTTCGGGACAACGACGTCGCTGCGTTGGATATCGAAAATGCCGAGGTGAGTCGCGACCAGTTGTTCCATCCGGTTCCGTCGCCGATCCCCAGCTGGGACAAAAACAGCAAGATCGCCTTTTCTTCGCTCCGAGCTGAGGGAATTAGTTTACTTCGGTGCATCGATATGTTCGGTAGAATGTCAGGGGTTGGGGTTGCGGTCGACTGGCAATCATTCCAAGTCGCGGGGATCGATCTTTCGAAGAAGATCGATATCAACGTTGAAAACAAGTCGATCGCGGAGATGATGAGTCAACTGGTAAGCGACCATGGATTGGTATGGACATTAGACCCAGCTGGCGTGCCCGTTGTTTCAGCCTCGAAGGAAGCGATGGAGTCCAAGTTGCCAACCGACTGGTCCATTGCCGGGCTCTTTCCGACCGAAGCGGCCAAACTAGGTTGTGAGGATTTGCTGCGACTCTGGGGTTACGATGACGTGTGCCGTCTCGTAGATGGCCGATTGCAATGGACCGAACAAGCGACGCCGATCGAAAAAGCGAACATGACCTCTTCGCTTTGCCAACTCGCGAAGCTTCGCAATCAAGATGCTGGGAATTGGACTCAAGTTCCAGATGCAAGCTTGGTCTTCTCGCCTGGCCAATGGAACAGTAGCTTTCCAACCTTCGAACGACAGATCAGCAGAAACATTGTGGCACCAGAGAAAAGACCGATCGCAGAAATCCTGATGTTGGCTGCCGATAAAACCAATTTGAATTTGGTGATTGATTGGCAAAATGTATGGGGGCACGGTTTGACGCCGACTGAGTCTGCTAACATCGTCTTGGGGGGGCGAAAGTTCCCGCAGATCGCGAAACGATTTCTAAATGATTATGCACTTGAACTGATGCCTATCGGCGAAAACACAGTCGTGTTAACCACTCGCGATGTCCGGCGCAATTTGCTGCGTGTCATCGCGCTCCGACTCCCCAAGAATTATAAGGTTGACGATTTAAAGCAATCCTTACGAGAATTGGCTCCAGTGGTGGACGATGTTTCAAAGTTCCGTGTAATACCAATCGCTGGCACTGAGGATCTGTTTTTCGCAAGAATCTGTAGTCCAAGAGTCGATCAACTCAACGATCCTGATTTGATGCTCGGACTGGGTTGGCCCGATCGATAGTCATTGCACGCGAAAAAAACACGTGACCCTGAAACTAGAAAACCACGCAATCGGCCATGTTCAAGTTGAGCTTCGCATCGAAAACTTGAACGACTGCCGTTTGTTTGCCGAGCAAGTAGCACACCATGCAACCGTACCGTTATGCATCGCGTTGTCTGGAACGCTCGGCGCTGGGAAAACACAATGGACCCGGTTCTTTGCAACTGCCCTTAACGCACCCTCGGAGTCCATCAGCAGCCCCACGTTTATGCTGGTTCATGAATATGATAGCAACCCAACCATCTATCATTTGGACACCTATCGGATCGGGGACGAAGAAGAAATGTTGGAATTGGGGATCGAAGAAATGTTGGATGCGGATGCGGTGACGATCGTGGAATGGGCAGATAGGTTTCCAAGACTATTGCCCTCACAAACGCTTCGAATCCATTTCGAATTAGGAGACGCTCCCGATTCTCGGCATGCGGTCATCCACGCGACGGGAGAACGGACCAAGTCGATGCTGGCTAGTTTAGTAACGATTTGGAGTAAGGTGTAAGGCAAGCAAAAGGGCGTCGATCATAACTTGGGTAGTGTGTTTTGCAAGCGTAGCCAGACGGTACGGCGAGCGGTTGTCTCGATTAGCCACAAAGCATAACAATCCCCAGGGCAAGCCTGGGGTATTTCGAATCCCGCCCGCCTTGTGCGGCGGTTCGTTCAGGTTTTTAGGCTACACGGCACGACTAGCGACAGCCCGAGTTATGATCGACTCCAGCGAAAGGTTCTAACTTCTAACTTCTAACTTCTAACTTCTAACTTCTAACTTCTAACTTCTAACTATGTCTCAGCTAGTGCATGAATCATCTAAGCGGATCATTGCCAATATCGAGAAGGCAATTGTTGGCAAGCGAAAGCAATTGGTCTTGTCGTTGGTATCCTGGTTTTCCGGTGGGCATATTTTGCTCGAAGATGTACCAGGGGTTGCCAAAACTATGTTGGCCCGTGCGTTGGCCGCGAGTGTTGGTTGCACTTTCAAGCGAGTCCAATGCACACCTGACTTGCTCCCGAGCGACATTACTGGCGCTGCGATTTTTAATCAGAAAACGAGCGAATTTGAATTTCGTCCAGGTCCTTTGTTCACCAACATTCTACTTGCTGACGAGATCAACCGGACTACTCCTCGCGCGCAGTCGGCGCTGTTGGAAGCCATGGCGGAATCGTGTGCTACAATCGACGGCGTTACGCACAAACTGCCGGATCCGTTTCTGGTTATCGCGACGCAAAACCCGATCGATCATGAGGGGACATTTCCATTGCCCGAGGCTCAACTGGATCGTTTCTTTATGAAGTTTTCGCTCGGTTATCCTTCGATGGAAGAGGAGCTTCGGATGATGCAGATGCTCGAACGAGAGCATCCGATCCACTCGCTGACCAGTGTCGTTTCTGCTCAAGAGATCGTTCAGGTCCAGCAATTGGTCAAGCAGGTTTATGTTGACGCCAAGGTTCGGCAGTATATGCTTCAGATTGTCCATGAAACACGCTCACACAGCGACTTGGCTTTGGGTGCAGGTCCCCGGGCGACCATCGCAATTTTTCGCGCATCGCAAGCGATGGCTGCGATACGCGGTCGCAACTATGTACAGCCCGACGATGTGAAAAAGACCATCGCGCCGGTTATGGCTCACCGATTGATCTTGCGACCGGAGAGTCGTTTGAGACGTATGACCAGCGAACAAATTCTGGACAGTATTGTGGCCGAGATCGCGGTTCCAACGCTCGAAGAGCAGAAAGCGTAGTTTCCGTTTTCCTTATCGCTTGTCAAATTCGTCTTTATCAATCCCGTAGGTTTCGAGTTTTCGATACATGGTTGCGCGCGAAATTCCGAGCAGTTCGGAGGCTTCTGGAATGTTTCCTCGCGTTCGTCGCATGGCTTCCTGAATGAGCCTCTTTTCCCATTGCTCGATGTTGAGTGTGTCGAAGACTTCTGTTTTAGATTCGTGCAGCGTTAGGTCCGAGGCTTGGATTTCATCACCGGTGGCTAGGACTATGGCGCTATCGATAATGTTGCGAAGCTGCCGAACATTGCCTGGCCAGTTATATTCCAGTAGCCTCTTGCGGGCCGAGTCACTGAGTTTGATTTGCGATCGACCATGCTGTCGTCCAAAATGCTCGAGAAAGTGATTGAGCAACATCGAAATATCCCCGCCGCGTTGTCGCAATGGGGGCACTTTCATTTCAAAAACACTTAGTCGATAATAGAGGTCTTCTCGAAACCGCTTCTCGGAGACGAACTCGCTCAAATCGCGATTGGTCGCGGTTAACACTCGAACGTCTACGCGAACCTCTTTGCGACCGCCGACAGGCAAAAAGGGATGCCCTTCGAGAATTCGCAACAATTTCGCTTGTCCTGCCAAGGTCATCTCACCGATTTCGTCGAGGAATAGGGTCCCGCTGTGCGCCTGTTGAAACCAGCCAATGTGATCCTTGTCCGCACCAGTAAACGCACCCTTGACGTGTCCAAAGAGTTGGCTTTCCATCAGCTCACTCGGCATCGCCGCGCAATTGACACTGAGCATTGGCCGATCGGCTCGAGTGCTCGCTTTGTGGATGGCGCGAGCTACTAACTCTTTGCCCACGCCGCTCTCACCCCGGATCAAGATACTACCGGTTGCTTTTGCCACTCGCACGATTCGCTCTTTGAGCTCGAGCATGATTGTGCTTTCGCCGAGCAGTTCGTCGAAGTCGGCATTCTTTACTTGAAGCCGCCCATGGTCGAATCGCAAGGAGGATTCCTTTCTCGCCCGCACCAAAGACGCAGCGAGAAAACTTGCCGATGCGATCGTAAAGTCAAAGGAGTGTTTTTCGAATACTTCCTGGTCCCGATACAAATGGACAACCCCAATGGTTTTGCTTTCGTGCAACAGCGGAACACAGATAGCATCAGCGTAGTGCATAAGCGGACCGTCGCCCGGTGGTTGCGACTCATTCTTGACCCAAACCGCCGTCGCCTGTTTGCAAACCATCTCCGTTAATTTGTCGCTCAGGGAAATGCGAGAGTCGCCGTTGTTTGGATAACGACCGTGGGTGGTAAGTGTTCCTTCGTCATCTGCCAGTAGAAACGCAACGAAGGTCGCTTTAGTTCGGTTGCGCAACACTTCGATCGCCAATGTCACCACGTCGTCAGGTGATGTAAGCGAAATGCAACGGATGGAGAGTTGATGCAAATCGGAAAGATCTTCGGTCCGGCCTGCTTTGCGAAGCGAAAGGAATGCGGACATGCCCGACGCAAATCCATCGGGACTGCTCCCAATTTTGTCCCCCCGAAGATCATGCGAAAGATTGATGCGCTCAACGGTGATATCCTCATTGATCGTATCATCAAAGAATTCGAGATCCGTACCGCCGATGCGAATGCGGTTCCCATGGGACAAGACGGCCACGTCCACCTTGGATCCATTGACAGTGGTTCCATTGCGAGAACCGGCATCCAGTAGCCGCCACTGCGACTCTTTGAATACCAATCGTGCATGGACGCGCGAGGATTGAGGATCGTTGAGTTGAATATGGCATTCCAACCCACGGCCGACAGTGTTTTCTTTCGCTTTATCCAGTGCGATTCGCGATTCGGGCTCCCTGCCTCGCGTAATAACCAAATACGTTGACATCGGTAGTGTGCAATGCGGTAAGTGTAAGGCCCTGAACAGTATACGCCAAGTTGTCTCATTTTGCTACTCGAAGGAGGCGGGAGGCAGGGGGGCAGGGGGCGGGAGGCGGGAGGCGGGGAGGCAGGGGGCGGGGAGGCAGGGGGCGGGGAGGCAGGGGAGGCAAGAGGTGAGAGGTGAGAGGTGAGAGGTGAGAGGACATGACAATTTGAAATCTAAGATCTAAGATCTAAGATCCAAGTTTTTAAGTCTGGAATGCGACCCGCTCCCCGCTCCCTGCTCCCTGCTCCCTGCTCCCCTCCTCCTGTCTGACTTTTCCGATATCATCTAGCGAGTCCCAGTTTGCGATGCATCCGCATTGAGTCTTGAGTCGTTTTGGAGCCTTTTACTTTGCAAGCCAAGATCGTTTTGTTACCAGGGGACGGCATCGGTCCAGAAGTCGTTCGTCAGGCACGTCGCGTTCTCGAATTGGTCGCGACTCAATTTGGCCATCAATTCCATTTCTCCGAACACATCATCGGCGGGATTGCAATCGACCAAACTGGAGAAGCGCTGCCTGACTCGACGACCATTGCTTGCAAGGCATCGGATGCCATTTTATTAGGCGCTGTTGGGGGCCCGAAATGGGACGATCCGAATGCAAAGACCCGCCCCGAAGCGGGCTTGCTAAAAATCCGCAAAGAACTCGGCTTGTTCGCTAACCTCAGGCCGATCGTGACTTTCGAGGAATTGCTGGACGCATCTCCGCTTAAACGTGAAATCATTGAAGGGACCGATATCCTCTTTTTCCGCGAGCTCACCGGCGGACTCTATTTCGGGCCATCCGGTTTGGAAGAACTGCCGGACGGTCAACAGCGTGCTTACAGCACCGCCGTCTATACGACCTCCGAGGTAGAACGCATCGTTCGCATGGCCGCACAAGCCGCGCTCAAACGACGAGGGAAACTGACCATGGTAGACAAAGCCAATGTGCTCGAAGCATCGCGACTATGGCGACGTGTTTCCGCTAGAATCATGAAGGATGAGTTTCCAACGCTCGTGTACGATGTCGTGCTCGTCGATTCGATGGCAATGCACTTGCTCAGTCGCCCGACCAGCTTCGACGTGGTAGTGACTAGCAATATGTTCGGCGATATTCTGACCGATGAAGCGTCGATGCTGCCGGGTTCGTTAGGGATGCTCCCCAGTGCATCACTTGGTTCAAGCGGCCCTGGTCTTTATGAACCCATTCACGGCTCGGCCCCCGATATTGCTGGCAAAGGGATCGCAAATCCGCTTGCAACGATCCTCGCTTCGGCCATGCTTCTCAGGCACTCATTAGGGTTGGAAAAAGAAGCGGAGTCAATCGAGCTGGCGGTCAAGCGAGTGCTTGCCGCAGGGCATCGCACCGCGGACTTGGTTCGCCGCGGCGAACCATCGCTCGGTACTGTTTCGATCACCGACCACGTGCTTCAGTCTATGGCCTAATGATTTGTCCTTTCTGCTCATTGCTCTGCGACGCGGATGATCTAGATACGATCCCATGCGATCGACGCTCCTCATCGTTGGTGCAATTCGCATCGCGTCGGATGGTAACGCCTACTCATTTAGAGGCGAGGCAGAGCGAAGTTAAACTGGCGCTGCAACGGGCTAAATGCGTGCTTGTTACTGGGCGAATAGCGAGTGTGGACACGGCGAGGGCAGCGGTCGCATTCGCGGCCAAACATAGCGCTACCCTGGACTGCGCCGAATCTGGCCATGTTTTCAAAAACGTGTTGGCGATCCAGCGCTCAGGATTGAATTCCGTCTCGATTGCCGAGGCCCGAGATCACTCGGATTTGTTTATCGTCATCGGGGATGATGCGATGCTGCGGGCGGCGCCACGGATGCCCTTTGCGTTGAGCAACGATTTGCCGAATCAGCGAACCGTGTTGCTGTTGGGCGAGTTCGGCCAGGAGTCCATCCGTGGTTGGAAACATGCGGGATTCGACACTTGGGCCGTGCAATGCGAATTGAAGAATGTTCCCACGGCCTTGTCTCAATGGTCGCGTTGGTCGGACCAAGTTTGGCGGGAGCAAACGACCAGCGTTGATTCTACAGGAGGATTGATAGCAAGTCCGCTTTTGGAACGGATGGCTTGTGCCCAATACACGACCCTGTTGTGGTGTGCGGAGAACTTGGCGATGGCAGAAGCGGACTTATGGGTCGAGCGTTTGTTAATTTGGATTGCATCTCGAAACGAAAAGCTGCGATGCGCCGCGTTGCCGTGGACGTCCACCGACGGAACATTTCAACAAGTTTGCACTTGGCTTACGGGTTTTCCTGGCCGAATTTATTTTCGAGACGGCATACCGGAATACGATCCGCTCCGGAATTCCTATGAGCACTGGATCGAAAGAATATCCGAGAGTGGGACACCGGAGTCCGTAGTTGTGCTGATCGATGAAACCATCGCGTCGATGACTTACTTGCGGCCGCTTGAATGGCAATGGCTCGAGAAAAGTTTGGTGATTGAATTGACTGGGGACTCTGCGAGTTTTCCTACTTGGATGGCTGGATTCGAGACGACCGCCGACATGTTTCGTGCAGACCAAACGCTGCTCGCCCATGTTGAGCCAACGCGCAATCAGCCCAAGAACGGCAAACCTGCTTCCTTTTGGCTAGAGGAATTGTCGTCGTGATCACTCGACTAAAAGGAGCGATGTGCATTGACGGAGTCGGTGAAAGCAAGGTTCGCGATATCGTGATGGATGGGGAAACGATTTGTTCTGATTCCTTAGAGCATAAGCGATTGTATGCCGAGTACCACTTACCGAACCATCTTGTCGTCGCAGGCGGCATCGATCTTCACACGCATATTGGTGGTGGGAAGGTGAACATTGCGAGGTTGCTGCTACCGGAATTAGTACAGCATCGGCGAAATCCAGACGCGGAAAACGAGAGGTTCATTTCCGCGTTGAGTTCCCCGGTTCCAGGCACTTTGGAGACTGGTCGGCGCTATTTAGAAATGGGGTACACTGCGTGTTTTGAGCCAGCGGTGTTGCCAGCCAATGCGCGTCAAGCGCACGCCGAAATGGCGGATACGCCGTGGCTCGATACGGGTGGTTATCTATTGCTGGGCAACGACCGACTGCTTTTGGAGTGGATTCGTGATGGCGTCCCGCAGCATCAGATCAATGATTACGTTGGCTGGATGGTGCGTGCGCACCAGTGCTGTGCCGTCAAGGTGGTCAATGCTGGGGGCATCGATGCATTCAAATTCAATCAGCGACACATGGATGTCGACGACCGGCACATTCATTTTGGCATCACCCCCAGGCGAATACTCAAGTCGCTTTCGACGGCAGTAGAATCGCTAGGCCTCGCGCACCCGCTGCACGTGCATTGCAGCAATTTAGGGATGGCCGGCAACATCGATTCGACAACGGCGACCATCGATGCTGCAGAAGGACGGCGATTGCATTTGACGCATGCGCAATACCATTGTTACGGAATCGATGGACCGCATGGTTACAGCTCGCGGGCTGAGCAGTTAGCGGACCGCGTGAACGCCCACGAGAATCTTACGATCGATGTTGGGCAAGTTCAGTTCGGGCAGACGGTGACATTATCTGGGGACACCATGCATCAGTTTGCCAACCGCAATCTAGCCAGGCCGCGCAAAGGCATTTTTCAGGATTTAGAATGCCAAGCGGGATGCGGTGTGTTGCCTTTCCGCTATCGCCAGGACCAATATGTTCACGGGCTTTTGTGGACCATCGGTATCGAGCTGTTTCTCAGGATAAAAGATCCGCTGCGGGTTTTCTTAACGACGGATCATCCTAATGGAGCGCCGTTTACTTCGTACCCGCATTTGATCAGGCTCTTGATGGATTACGATTTTCGGATGTCGATTTTTTCGCGGTTGCATCCCGACGTTCAGAATTCAAGTTCGCTTCCTTCGCTCACACGCGAGTATTCACTAGAGGAGATCATTAAAATGACCCGTCTAGGTCCGGCCAGAGCGCTTGGCTTAGTCAATCGAGGTTCGCTTCAGAATGGTTGCATCGCGGACTTGGTCGTCTATGAAAAGAGCAGCAATCCCGAGCAGATGTTTTCAAAACCGTGCATGGTGTTTCGCCGTGGCGAGTTAGTGTACCGCGATGGAGTGCTGCTCGGTGCCTCGAACAAGTCGACGGTGGTGGCCAAGTTGGAAGTGAACTTGCAAATGGACTCGTTGCTAAAACAACTTTGGCGCAATCGTTATGGCTATTCGGCAGAGATGGTTACCGTACGCGATGAGGAGTTGGTATCAAGCAACCGATGCATAGAGTGGACGCAGGGTAAGACTTAAGACTTAAGACTTGATACCTGATACCTGATACCTGATGTTAGTAGCGAGCTTGCGCTGTGGGTACGGAGGTGTTGGAGGCCGAGTTGGTGGACGATGGTGCCGACGCGTTCAAAGTGGTCGTACCTGGCATATTCGGGACTTTGGCAATGTTGGATCCGTTGGAGGCCATGACGTTTTGCGTTAGGCGGACGTTGAGTGCGCCGACGCGTTGGTAAAGGTCGGGCTGGAGGGAATTGAGCGCGATACTCTGTTGGTAGTTTTGAACCGCTTGCATCAACTCGCCGGAGTTCTCTCGCAGGCGGCCTCGCTCGGCCCAGGCTCGGGCGTTGTTAGGATCCAAGGCCAACGCTTCATATAGATAATGCTCGGCGATCTTGGTTTGGTTGTACTCTTGGTGGAGTTTTGCAAGTTCGACGCGGGCGTCGGAGACATTGGGGCTGCGCTGTGCCCATCGCTTGAGCAGCGTGAATGCCTTGTCTGAGCGGCCTGTTTCTACGAGAAGCACTGCAAGAGCCCGATGGCATTCGACATGGTTAGGAGACAGTTCCAGCGCTTGGTTGTAGATCGCCTCGGCGTTGTCTAGCATTTTCTGGTCTTTTGCAGCGGTTCCCAATCGATGATAGGTAGAAGCCAGATTGTAATGGGTGTCTGGATTGGTTGGATCCGTTTGTTTGGCCTGTTCAAACGTATGCAAAGCTTCCGCATATCGACCTTGCTGGTAGAGCGTTACCCCCGTGCCGTTCTGCGCAAGACGTGTGCAACCGCTAGCTCCCATGCAAAACAGCGATATGAGAAAAGCGAAAGGGATTGCGGTCGATTTGGTAGGGTAACTTGGTCTCATGCGATTGTTCTCTCTCGGAACCCGCGAATTTCCCAAAAGTGGGAGCTCTTGTGCGATCAACGCAGAGCAATACCAAGAATAGCAATGTGAATACAAGAGGAAATCATTGTCGAATGGCTGTAAATGCCATTTTGGAAAAGCGGTTTCACTTTTAGAATCGCCCAGCATGGAAACCAACACAAATACATCGACGCGGGCCATCGACAGTTACAAGCGGCACATTCGGGAGATCGAAGGCAAGATTCAAGAGAGAGTTCAGGCGACCAGGCGACTGGTATGGATTCGATTGGGAACCGCATTGCCAAGTTTAGGTCTGATTTTCATTGGGCTGGCGTTGGAGGAACCAACGGGTTGGAGCTGGAAGATAGGCATCCTGCTGTTCGTTGGTTTTCTTGCGGCAGCGACTTGGCACGAGACAAATCTCTGGATCACTTCACAGCTCCGGCAGCAGCTTTTTGGCTATCGGCGTTTGCTAGCACGCTGCGATCGAGCCTGGAGCGAACTCGACGCGCTCCCTACCGAAGAGTACACGAAGGAATTCTTTTCCGATTTGAGTCGCGATCTCGATCTGTTTGGCGATCGCAGTTTGTTCCGGTGGTGCTCGCTGGCGATGACCCAAACAGGAGCAAAAACGCTTTGCCGATGGTTGACCCAATGGGCACCTCGGGAATCGATTGCTGAGCGACAAGTGGCCGTTCAGGAGCTCGCCTCGGCCCGAGGATGGCGAGAGGCTTTTTTCGAAACGACCTGCGACTATCGCAATCAGCAGGCGAGTCCAGAGGGGCTTGCTCAGTGGAGCCAAGAGGATTTCTATTTTTCCAAACGAACCTGGGTTCAATGGCTAACTTGGATAGGACCTGCAGCGCTCATCCTCGGAGCCTTGCTGATTGTTGCCTGCAAGATTTCGGATTACGAAGCAGGGCAAGTCGCGGGGTTGGTGATGGTGATCATCGCGGCGGCATTGAATTTCCTCATGGCGATGGTAATCATTGGTCCGATTCATGACATCTTTGGAAAGATTGGTACCGCGAATCGAGAACTGCAGTCCTTGGTCAAAATCATTCTCGCTATCAAACAGCTGGAGTCCAAAGGATCGCTGCTATCGCGAGTTCGCGCAATGTGTTTTGACAAGGAGCATTCGGCAGAGCAAGCGCTTTCCAAACTGCAACGCATCATGACGTTGGCCGGCATGCAAAAAAGTCCATTGATGTTTATTCCCTATTTGATCCTGCAGATCGTGTTCCTTTGGGATGTACGGGTTCTCGAGTTGCTGGAGAAATGGAAAGTGCAATTTGGAGACCGCGCCGCAGGTTGGATGGAGGCGATTGGAACGATTGAGGCTCTCTTTTCTGCAGCCACAATCGCAGAGGAATATCCAACATGGGCATATCCAACTTGGTTGGACAAAGGCTCGCTACCCGCGGATGCCAAACTGATGGATGTTGTAGGTGTCGCTCATCCATTGCTCAAGGACTCGAGCCAAGTGCCCAACAGCGTCTGCATCGCTGGCGATCGACCATTGCTGTTGGTAACTGGCAGCAACATGGCGGGCAAATCTACGTTGCTGCGATCGGTGGGGGTCAACACGGTGTTAGCGAGGTTGGGGGCTCCTGTTTGTGCGACAAGTTGGGTCGGGCCGGTTTGTGAATTGGCTTCGAGCATTCGGGTTCAGGATAGTTTGCAGGACGGCGTCTCATTCTTTATGGCCGAGCTCAAGAGATTGAGACGCGTGGTGGACACGGCACAAAGTGAAAACCATCCGAGCGGCAAGCAGATGTTGATTTTGTTAGATGAAATTCTCCAGGGCACCAACTCGAGGGAGAGACAAATCGCGGTGGAGCATGTGCTGGATAGGTTGGTTGAGTGCGGTTGTATCGTTTTTACCAGCACGCACGATTTGGAGATGGCAGGCAATCAAAGCATCCAGCGTATTGCTCAAGTGGTGCATTTTCGTGAGCATTTCGAAAGCATCGATGGCCAACAAATCATGCGTTTTGATTACATTATGCGGCCGGGGGTTACCCCTACGACCAACGCCCTAAAATTGCTCGAAATGGTAGGCTTACGGGTTGTAAGGAAAGAAGGGTCGAAGGATGGATGCTAAATTAAAGTCGCATCATGAAAAAGCAGAAAGCGCGAGTACAATGAGGGTTCATTTTGCAGCCGATCCGCACTATTTAATGACCATCCAATGAAGAATGAAGCAACCGAAGTAGCAACAGAAGAAGCCCCGGAAGAAACGCTTGGATTAGACACAACGGAGCGAAATGGAATCGATTTATCGATCTGGATGTTTGATTTCGCTGTTGTATTGATGCTAGCCGCTGCAATTGCGGTCAGCCTAGCGAGTTGGAAAACAGCGTATGCCACTCCGGACCGTGTCCTTTGCTCGTCCTGTATTCTTGTTGGGCTTTTGATCGGTCTGATCCGTTCCAAATGGATCGGAGATCGCACTTGGTCGAACGTTCGCATGGCTCGTTTGGCTTGCGTGGTTGGTTCGGCACTGATCTGCATGAGCGTTTTTCTATCGAATCCAATTTGGAGTGCGGTTGCGGTTGGAGTGATTTTTGGTGGCTGGTGCATGGGCCGGATACGGGGCGATTCGGTTTTTCATGGAATGTTCTTAGGGGCGATACTTCTAACACCCTTTGCGATCGATTGGATTGCTGCGTTCGGTGGGTTCCAATATCTCGAGTTGTTTACCGCCAAAGTAACCTCGCTCATTGCAAACGTTGCCGGACAAGCTTACGCGAGGGACGAGGCGAGCCTTCTCTTTGAAAAGATTAAGGAACCGGTTCGGTTTCCAACGGTCGGTGTCTGGGACAGTTTGGTCGGACTCTATGGCATATCGCTCTTCTGTATTTTAGCCTTTCGCCGCAGCCTCTTGGCAGCCACGGTCAGTTTCTTCCTCTGTTCGATCGTTTGGGCGACCGTGCGCGGTTTCGCTTGGGTGGTCATTTCGTTTTTGGCAAACGCAAACGAAACGTGGTATCCATGGTCATTCGAACTTGAGCTGGTTGTTTTTCTCGTGGGGGTCGCTTTTGTCTTTAGCATCGATCAATTTTTTGCGACCGTATTTATGCCGATACCTTTCGATCAGTTCAACACGGAAACACCACTGGGTTCCTTCATGTGGAACTGGATCTGCGGATTGCCAACGTTGAAGTTGCGGATCCCGAAGCGGAACAAAATCAGTCAGAGGTGGAGAACTCTTCTGCATATTGCAGGGAAGAAGCCCTCACTGAAAACAGATTTTGAATGGTTGCGAATCGAATCGTTCGAATTGATTCTTCACCCGATCAATGCGATCGGAAGCATGATCGATGTGGTTCGGGGATGGAAAGACTCTCGCAACTGGTTTCGTTTCTGTTGCAATTTGCCTTCCATACTTTTGTTGATCGCGACTTACTCGACAATCGCGTTTTATTCCACCAAACCTATAGACCGCCGAACAGAAACGCTATTAGCAAAAAGCCAAGAGCTTTGCTCCACCGAACTTTTGGAAGCAACCTCCAAGATGCAACAGGAGCCAGATTTTTGCAAAGCGATCAAGGCGGTTGAATCGCTGGAAAAGTTACCGGAAACAATTACAGAAGATGTAAAGCGAACGGTGGAGATTCAAAGCAAGAAGTTTTTGGAATCGTTCCCAAACAATGGTGAGGCAAAGTACCGGCTCGGATTGATTTACGCGATCAACAATGAAACGGACCGCGCGATAAAAGAAATGACGGAACTTGCAATGGAAAAACCTATTGAATTCCCCCAAGCGGACGCATGGCTCGCAAAAGAGTTGATCATACAGAACAGCAAAGGAAATGAAGTACCTGTAAAAAGAGTGTTGGAACATTTAGAACGTGCGCATGACAAGAAATGGAAGGATGAAAAGAACAAAGACGTTCGACTTTTGATGTTCCATGCAATTTTGCTCGAGAATCGACTTGATTACATCCGGGCGGTCTTTATTGCAAAGCAAGCGGTTGAGGCTAATCGCGACCTGATACTGGAGCAGGCGAGGCTCTATGGACGAATCGGATTTGAAGAAGACAAAATGAGAACGGCAAACGATGCCGAAGGATACTTTTTGAAAAAAATCTCTGAATCCGAAAAAGAACCCGATTACATCTCCGCCGCAGATGCAAATTTGCTACAAGACAAAAAGAAGGAAGCGGTTGAGCTGCTAAAAAAGGGTTTAAACCGCAACCCAAAAGCAGAGTTGATTCGAAGCAAGCTTTGCAAAATCCAAGTGGAGTCCTACAGGAGCTCCATCAAAAAGAATGAGGAC
>JBBRGW010000006.1:0-25043 GCA_038223525.1 Pirellulales bacterium | reverse complement strand
CACAATCTTCCCACTCCTGGTCGCGGCGGGAGCGAACCGACCGCCGTCTCACTCGCGGCGGTTCAGCGTGCCGATGCTTGCGATATCTACACCGACGTCGATGGCGTTTATACGACCGACCCACGACTATTGCCGGAAGCTAGGCAGATGGGGCAGATCAGCTATGATGAAATGCTCGAATTGGCGAGCCTTGGCGCAGGGGTAATGCACAATCGCTCGATCGAGTTCGCTAAGAAGTTTGATGTGCCTATTCGAGTTCGAAGCAGTTTCTCCGACGCGCCAGGCTCGATGATTGTTTCGGATCCAGAGTCCGTTTCGGTCCCCGTTTGCGGTGCAGCTCTCACCAAAGATGAAGCAAGAATTACGATTTTAGGTGTCCCAGACAAGCCGGGTAGTAGCTTCGAAATCTTTAAACGACTGGCTGATCGCAAAGTTACCGTCGACATGATCGTGCAAAACATAGGGCAAGGTGATCTGGCGGACATCTCCTTTACTGTCCCGAATACCGAGTTAAAGGACGCATTGAAAGCGGTCAACGAAGCGGCCAAAGTGGTCGGTGCGACCAGTGTCACTTACGACGATGCCGTCGCCAAAATTTCGGTTGTGGGGCTCGGCATGGCTGCACAGACCGGGGTTGCGCAAAAGATGTTTGAGTCGCTAGCCGAGGCTGGCATCAATATTCAGATGATTACGACCAGCGAAATCAAGATCAGCGTGTTGGTGCAGCGTTCCGAAGCGACCGCAGCTTTGCGAGCGGTTCACCAAGCGTTCTCGTTGCATCTCAAACCGGCCGATGCCAATCATTGGAAAATCGGCCAAAAGAACACGAGCGACTTGAGCGTGAACGAGATTATTGAACGCTTGCGCAATTCCAATATGGAGCAGTTGACTTTGCTCGATATTTCGATGGTGGGCGACCAAGCGCGAGTCACATTGTCCGGCGTTCCAGATACACCTGGCCTTGCTCAAAAAGTCTTCAAACGAGTTGCAGAGGCGGGTGTCTTTGTGGACATGATCGTTCAAAGTTGCGACGGATACCAAGGGGAAACCAGTCTTAGCTTTACCGTGCCCGAGGAGCAGATGGAGCATTGCATCCAAGTACTTGAGACGATGGACTACAAGTTTAGAAAGATTAGCGGCTCAACAGAAATTGCCAAACTCTCGGTCAGCGGGATCGGATTGAGAAGCCATACGAGCGTGGCCATCGCCATGTTCAAGTCGCTCGCGGAGCACGGCATCAATGTTTTGATGATCAACACCAGCGAACTGCGAGTCAACGTGGTTATCGATGGCAAACAAGGACAACGAGGACTCGAATGCCTTCAAAAGACATTCGAAGCGTCGTTGCTATAAGTTTGAGTCGGTAGGTCGCACCTGCCGGGTGCGACTTCTCCATAACAATAAACACTGCAAAGAAAATGAATCCCAGATGCCAATCGGTTTTCAATTAGGTTTAGGAACGGTAGTTCGATTCCAGGGCGCAGACCGCTGCAAGGTCTTCAATAACCTTTGCACGCAGGACCTTCGTAAACTCGAAGATGGACAGGCGTTGGAAACCTTCGTGACGGACGTCAAGGGACGAACGTTTGGACACGGTATCGCGATGTCTGTGAATGGAGAAGCATTTTTTGTGACGGTTCCAGAACAGGGGGCAAAGATAGTGCCTCACTTCGATCGTTACATCATTCGCGAAGACGCTGTACTAACCGACATGAGCAATGACTTTCGGTTTTGGCTCTTCCCGGACCGGCGGAGTGCGGCCCGAGCATTCGCCATCGAAATCGAGGAAGTGCCCGCACCGTTGAGTTCTACATCGATCGATTGGGAGGGGCATCGCATTTTGCTGATGAGTGCGCCGTGGATAGGACCGGAATCGATTGTTGCTCTTGTCCCCACCGCTTGTAATCCGGTGGCGATCATCGAGCGATTGGGCGGTGAACTGGTTCAGAGTGATATGATCGAGCGCAAGGGATGGGAGTTGGCTCGCATCGACACGTTTTGGCCCTGGTATGGGATCGACCTCGACGATCGCCATTTGCCTCAAGAGATCGATCGCGACAAATCGGCAATCTCGTTCAACAAAGGGTGTTATCTAGGGCAAGAGACCATCGCTCGGCTCGACATGCTCGGAAAGATTCAAAAAAAGCTGGTCAAGTTGGCAGTGGAAACATTCGAATGCCCAAGTGCAACAACACTTGTTTTTGCGGACGACAAAGAGGTGGGTTCGATTTGTTCTGCGGCGTTGGAACCTGCCAGCGGCCATTTCTTAGCGTTGGCGTTTATCAAGCGTAGCCATTTTCAGGTCGGGCAAGTATTGAGTTGGAATGGATTCCAAGCTACTGTCCGATAAGGCGTTGCGCAACGATAAAATACCGAATCAAAATCCGTAGGACAGGCTTCCAGCCTGTCTTTTCATCGACAGGCTGGAAGCCTCTTTATATCCTACAAGTTATCCGGCCCACTGGTGAGCTTGCCTCACAGGAGCCCAAGTTTTGAAGTTAGCTCGCGATCCCGCCCAATGCCCGCAAGTTCCGACCCGTTGGCTGCTTACAGCAGCCAACGGGTCGGAACTTGCGAAGTCGTGGGAGGTTAGGCTTTCTAACTAAAAAAACTCTGGCCCTATGCCAGGCAAGCTGGCATAGGGCCAAGCGAACAATATCAAGGAGTTTCAACAAGCTTATGAACCGAGAAGAAGCGTTGCAGTTAATGCACGAGTATGTCCAAAACGAATCCTTACGTCGGCATATGCTTGCGGTCGAAGCGGCTATGCGCGCGTATGCACAACTGCTTGGCGAAGATGTTGAGAAATGGGGAATTGTCGGGTTGTTGCACGACTTTGATTACGAGCGCTGGCCCAATCCGCCCGATCACCCTACTAAGGGGAGCGAGATCTTGCGGCAAAAACAGGTCTCTGAGGAGATCCTTTATGCGATCTTATCTCATGCGGATTATATGACCGACTACCCGCGAGTATCCCGAGTCGACAAAGCCCTTTATGCGTGTGATGAACTGTGTGGCTTTCTGGTCGCTTGTGCGTTAGTTCGCCCGGAGCGGTTTGGGGGTATGGAACCCAAGAGTGTTCGCAAGAAGCTCAAGAACCTAAATTTCGCGGCAGCCGTGAATCGGTCGGATATCACACGCGGGGCAGAGGACTTCGGCGTCGATTTAGACGTACATATTGCAACCTGTGTTGCAGCCCTGAGTAGCATTTCGGTGCAGCTTGTTGTTTGATGGGCTCCCGACGAGCTCGTTTCGCTGGAGCCTAGGTGGTCCGTCACTCAAGTCCAAGCATTCGCGATCGGTATTCTTGCTCGTCAATTGTTCGGAGCAGAAATTGGTAGGTCAGCGCATATTTCTGAATGCGTTTCGAATCTTCTGTTTGATGTTCCTGTCGATAGGCAACGCGGCCGATACGATAGTTGTCCTCCAGATCAGCAAGTTTGACTTGGGTTGCAATGGGATCTTGAGCTAGGGCGATGACGTACTCGCAATAGCTGCTTTGTTCCGAGCGAGTCAATCGCTCGATGGCCTTGATCGCTTGCTCGTCGATTTTGTGCTGTCGCAATACTTCGACGCTGCCGTTAACGTCCTCGATATAGTCGTGCAGCATAGCTGCTTGCATTTCGATCGGGTTGTTCACCGATTGCATAACGCGGAGCAAGTGCAGAATGTAGGGCATTCCAGCTTTGTCCCGCTGGCCCTCGTGAGCTTTGACCGCCAAAGCGATTGCCCTTTCCAGCGCATCCCACGGATTGTTTGTCATATCGCTTGCTTGAGATAGAAATGAAATCGATGTCGGTTTTTGGAGTCCGACTCGTAAATGGATGTATTGAGGCGAGGA
This sequence comes from Pirellulales bacterium, assembly GCA_038223525.1. Taxonomy (GTDB): domain Bacteria; phylum Planctomycetota; class Planctomycetia; order Pirellulales; family Pirellulaceae; genus JBKCUI01. Next base: position 21,202 of record JBBRGW010000006.1, on the reverse strand, counting down.
AAGGAATACGGAGCGAATGCGTTCAGACCGGCGATTTCGGCGATGCGGTAGGGTGCCATGTGCGGTAAGTCATTCCAGCCGAAAATAAAGAGTCCCTCGGTCCGCAGTGAGGAATGGATCGCATGCAAGGTTTTGTTGATCGGACCTAGATCATTCAAACCGCAACCGTAGACCCCATTGAAAACCACGACGTCAAAGTGATTGGCTGGGAAATGGCGATCGATATTTTCGCAAGAGTCGACGATGTGTTTTGGCGCACCGTATTGTGCCTCCTCAGGGCTGATTTCCATCGTGATGAATTCCCGGTCGCGAAACAAATTGGGATAGTGCAGAGTGTACCAAGCGCATCCCACAAAGAGTATTCGCTGGTAGTTAGGCGTATTCAATAGTTCTGGGAAGATAACTTCTTCAAGCAGTTTTCGATCGGCCCTTCTTTTCCGAACATCGATCCCAAAGCGTATTAGGTTTCGATGCAGTGCAATGCGAAGTTGTTTTAGGGGACTATTTCCCATCGGTTTTAGCCTTTAGCAATTGGTATTGATGCAACCAGTTCACGGCATCTTGAATGGACTCATTGGCTGGTCGTGGTTTATAGCCAAGTTCATCGATCGCGCGTTGGCTCGAGAACCACTGCGTCTGAGAAGCCATCGCGATTGCGGCCGAGTTGATATCGGTCTCACCTCGGATAAACTTGCTGACGGTATCGCCGATCGCACCGGCGAGGACGCGTCCCGGAGTTCGCATTGTGGCTAGCGGTCCTTTTTTGCCAAGTGCCGCACAAATTCGGCGCCAAAGGTCGAGGTACATCATATTCTCACCTGCGAGAATATAGTGACGGCCGGATACGCCTCGATCAATCGCATTGAGGATCGCTTCGGCAACGTCGCGAGGGTCGCAAACCGAGCAGCCTCCCGACGGCGAAAGGGGCGCGAATTCCTGGAGGGCCTGGATCATTCTGCCGCTGCTCGGTTTCCAATCCCAGGGGCCCAGCATGAATCCGGGGTGCACGATAACTACATCTTGGCCAGCTGCTGCCGCATCGATGACTTTGCGTTCAGCCGCCATTTTTGTCAAAACATAATTGCAAGGTATACGACCATCTCCTGGGCTATCTTCATCGATAATGCGATCTTTTGAGCCGACCGCGAGGGTATTTACCGTGGATACGTGGATGAATTTAATCCTGTGTCGTCGAGCTTCCTCGAGGAGCACTTGGGTTCCATCTCGATTGACTCGCATGCTTTTTTCGATGAACTTCCAGCCGATATGGATATCTGCGGCGCAGTGAATGATCACGTCAAATCGATTTTCAAATACTTGGCTTAAGCTCGCCCCTTGCGCCAAATCCCCCTGATAAACGTCGATATCCAAGCCTTCGAAGGCACGGTTCTTTGGATCGGACCGGCTGACGCTGGCTACTTGTAACCCTCGTTTTAGAGCTGTTCGCGCGAGATTGTTGCCCAACAATCCGTTTGCTCCTGAAATCAATACACGCACTCGCTGAATACCTCAAAAAGGGAAAAACTAACATTGCAAAGCTAACCGGGGGGTGGGGTACCGGCAGGGTTTCGTTGGTTTATAATGGACCTTCGCTCGTCCCTAACTATCTTATCGAAAAAACCTCATGCCGATTATCACGACGCGCAATCTTCATAAGCAATTCGGTACTGGCGACATGGCCATCGAAGTGCTCCGAGGGGTTGATTTGACTATCGAGAGCGGCGAGTTTGTAGCAGTTATGGGGCCCTCAGGTTCTGGAAAAAGCACGCTCTTGAGTATCATCGGTGGAATTGAACCGCCGACAAGTGGACAGGTCATTATCGACGGCGTTGACATTGCTAGCCTCAACGATGATCAACGCACGATTATGCGACGCCGCAAGATTGGCTTTGTGTTTCAAGCTTTCAATCTTATCCCCACTTTAACCGCTCTTGAAAACGTCTCTCTGCCTTTGGAGCTAGACGGCATCGATAGAAAGTTGGCTCGAACAAGAGCCTCCGAAGCACTTGAACGGGTAGAGTTACAGCATCGCTCCGACCATATCCCAGCCAAGCTATCTGGCGGCGAACAACAACGCGTCGCCGTTGCGCGGGCCCTGGCGATCAAGCCCGCGATTCTGCTGGCGGATGAACCCACCGGCAACTTAGATTCGCGACAAAGCGAGCGGGTAACTCAATTGCTTCGCAACTTGGCAATGGAATCCAAACAAACCATCGTCATGGTCACGCATGATTCCAATGTGGCTCGGTCGGCGTTTCGATTGCTCATGTTTCGAGATGGAAACATCGAACGCGACATTCCGCATAACGAGTTTGCAGCCAACTTGCAGGCGTTCCAAGTGGGATCGGGGCAGTTCCCGAAAGTACCAACGCAGCTCGCAAGTGATTCAGCGATTCTTTCGGAGGGGAATCGCTAATGCCGTTGAGAAGACTCTCTATTCGCGAGATACGAAGCCGGCCAGCTCGTAGTCTCTTGACACTGCTCAGCATCGTCATTGGCGTCTCGGCAATCGTCGCTACTTATCTTGCGTCGGATTCCGCCAAGCTCGCACAGATGGCAATGGTGCGCGCGGTTACCGGGAATGCATCGCTCGAAATCGAATCGGTCGGCGGCGCATCTTTTGATGGAAAACCGCTGGAACCGATTGCCAAGCTACCTGGCGTCAAAATCGCTTCGCCCATCCTGAGGCGATATAGCAACATGACCGTAAAGCGGTCAGAGGACGAGCCCACACCCGCTCGGGCTTTGGCTGATGCGGTGCCGGCAAACGAAGATCTCGCAACCGCATCTGCCCCACCGAATACAAACCGTTATCGCGTACAGCTTCTGGGTGTGATTCCGGATCTGGACAAGCAGGTGCGGAGCTATACGTTGGTATCCGGCAAGGAGTTGTTGGATGAGGGCTCCGACGCAGCATCGGTATTGATGGACGCAAGCTTCGCCGAATCTGCAAAAGTCACCGTTGGAAGCTCTGTGGATTTCCTAACGAAAAATTCTAAGAGCTGGATACAAAGAGCCAAAGTCGTTGGCTTGGTGAAGCCCAATGATGCAAGCGCTGGGATTCAATCTGGTTTGATCATCGCTCCGTTGCGAACGGTTCAACGCTGGACCGAATCGTCCGGGAAACTCGATGCGGTGCAATTGGTATTGGATAAAGAAGCCAAGATTGACGAAGTAGAGAGTGCGATCAAAGCGATTCTTCCGCAAGGGCTTCGTGTGCGTAAACCCACTCTTCGAAGTCAGGTAGCGGACGAAAGCACGGTGGCTATGCAGCAAGGGCTTCGGCTTGCTACGACGTTTGCTTTGGTCATTTCCGCTTTCATCATCTACAACACCTTTCAAATGAATGTGGGTGAGCGTCGCCGACAATTAGGTATCTTGCGATCGATGGGAGCGACACGCAAGCAGTTGCTTTGGATGATCGTACGCGAAGGATTGTGGTTGGGAGTCATCGGAACACTATTGGGATGCTTCGTAGGAAACTTTGGTGCATCCGTGCTTCGCGCTTCCACCTCGAAACTCCTTCAGATCGAGATACCGCCTAGTCCCTGGTCGATTTGGCCTTACATCATTGCTATCGCATGCGGATTGGCTGTGTCGCTTTTGGGGGCTTTCTTTCCGGCGTTCCGGGCTTCGCAACTTTCCCCTTCCGAAGCGATGAAGGTGGTGGCGAAAGGGGACTTTGCGACCTCGCGAGCTGGCTGGCTTGGGCTCGGAGGTTCCCTTATGATCGGTGGACTGCTTATCCAAACGTTAGCAATGCTTCGCGTCCTTGATTTGAGTCATGTCGTATTCGGTACGATGGTGATGAAAGTTGGAATGGTCTTTTTGCTACCCGCCTTGATCGGAGACTTAACCGCTTGGGTTGCGTGGATGCTCGGATTTTTTCTGAAAACGGAAGGGATGCTAGCGCGTCGCCAAATCCTTCGACACCGGAGTCGATCCTCGTTGACTATCGGAATCGTGTTTATCGCGATGGGGACCGGATTAGGTATGGCGTGTACGATTCTGGACAATATCGGCAATGTAGAGGGTTGGTACACGCGATCGATCGTTGGTGATTTTTTTGTTCGAGCGGCGATGCCTGATATGAACAGTGGGCAATCTGCCGACATGCCCTATGGGCTTCCCGAAAAAGTGCAAGCGATGCCCGGTGTGGAATTGGTAGATACGCTCCGGTTTGTCCGAGCAAGAAGCAACGAAAGCTCGGTTGTCGTCGTCGTTCGCAAATTCAGCTCCCATACGCAAGACTACTTCGATCTAACAGAGGGTAACGAAGCCGAAGTGATGGCTGGGGTTCGAAGCGGCCGTGTGGTCTTGGGCTCGGTCCTGTCGCAACGATTGAATTTGCATATCGGCGACTCGATTCCACTTGAAACCAATGAGGGATCGACCACCCTCGAAATTGTAGGGGTGACCAACGAGTACATCGCTGGTGGACTCACACTTTACCTCGAAGCAGACTACGCGAAGAAGCTCCTAAGTGTTGACGGGACTGACGTGATTGTCGTCAAGGCAATCCCAAAGGATCTTGCCGCGGTAGAGAAACAACTCCGCGCCTTGTGCGAAGAGTCGGGAATGATGTTTCAGTCCTACGTAGATCTCGTCAAAGTAATTCGGGATACGCTCAATGGTGTGGTGGGCGGGCTATGGGCAGTGCTAGCTCTCGGTTCTGTGATTGCCGCGTTTGGGTTGATCAATACGTTAGCGATGAACATTTTAGAACAAACCAGGGAGATTGGGATGCTCCGCGTGGTGGCTATGACGCGATGGCAGATAAGAAAGATGATTCTTGCTCAAGCGTTGATCATGGGGATTTTAGGAATCTTGCCAGGTGTCTTGACGGGCATTTGGATCCACTACGTGATCAACTTAACAACGATGCCGGTCACGGGGCATGCGGTCCTCTTTAAGATCTATCCGTGGATTCTAGTGGGTGCGCCAGCGATAGAGCTCTTGGTGGTCGTGGTTGCAGCCATGGTACCAGCCGAGCGGGCTGCCCGGCTCGATGTTTCCAGCGCTCTGCAATACGAATGACCCTGGCGGACGGTGCAAAGGCGAGGGAATTGTTCGATCAGTATCAGAATCACCAACCCGACGAGCTGGCGGGGTTCTTAATCGGGGACAGTGGGGTCTTGATCGGGGACAGTGCCATCGAAACGAGAGGCGCTTCATTTGCGTCCCGGGTTGTTGAAAGTTCTTTGCCAGCCCAAAGCTTCTCCCATTCCAAACGGTCCGTGTGTGTCGATGAGAACACCACCCTGGTCGGCGAGAGCGGAACGAGACCTGCCATCGCAGCTTGTTGTGTGGGGGTCGGTACGATTGATTCTTCGTTCTTCAAGTCCGCGACAAGCTCGATTTCAAATTGAGCCGTTGGCCAGACAATCAAACCCTTGGCATCGATGTCATAAGGATACTTCTTCGTGAGGTTCTCTTCCAATTGCTCGCGCACGAGATCGACACCGCATTTTCTATAGAATCCTTCCAGTGCGTTTAGGAATGCGTTGCGTTGCTCGATCGAGGTCGATTCGATCCAGCCTAATTGCGTTGTGCTTGCGAGCAACCAACCGCTCTGTTCCTGGATGCAGAAATTCGCAGGTAAATTCGCTAAGGTTGGGCATTCAAGTTCGATTGAAAAACTATTCGATGCAGCTTCCACGTGAGAACATTGGATTGGAATTGCCGACCAAGCATCGCACTTCTGCAGAAGCGAAAGAAGTTCCCTCTCGACAAAGGATTGAATCGACTCCTCAACATGATGCAGTTGTTCGCGCGTCGAACGGCGATTGGTAAAACGGCTGAGCGATGCGTCCTTTTGCTCCAGTCTCCGCAGCTTGCGAAAGATCTTTGGCAATGTCCCTGAATGGAAGCCTGGCCGCAGCAAACGAGTGATCGTTTCGCCATGGCTACCGACCGGAACCGGCTTCAACCGATCGGTCCGATTGGCAAAATAAAGCTTCCAGTTCTCTTTCAATTCCCAAACTGCGAATCCAAAGAAGCCTGGCAGAAAAAGCATGTTGAACCAAGTAATGGAACGCGCCAGCGGTGTACCAACGTATTGTCCTAAGAAATGGACCATGTTCCCTTCCAGCATGATCAGGGCAGGTAAGAAAATTTTGTGCGCCACGGTCACGACCGGAAAATGCTTGACCGGATGAAACGTCGGCTCGATCAACAAATTGACATAAATGCGGATTAAGAATGATACGAACGACCAGACAACTCCTAGCACCGCTTTGGCAAAAATTGAAAATAAGTTTTCATCGCTGTGAAATCGAAGCCATTCATCGACCGCATAAAGAACTCGCTCCAACGTACTGAGCAGGAATCGAAAGAAGTCGACTACCCAACCGATCAACGCAAACAAAAGACGAGCCTGTAATTGATGAAGCGCATTCTCTATCCAGTCACGAGTCAATTCCTGCGCATCGCGTCCAAGTCGGGTATTCAGGATCCCGCTTGCAACGAGACCAATCGCTGCGACCCACCACCATTCCAAAACTTTCCCACCGAATAGCCATGGCAATGCGCGTCCCAAAAAAACCGCCAAGATAGACGGTGCAATGACAAACCTTCGGACGCGAACAACGAAAGAGGAATTCCAAAAACTCAAAAGAATAGGGAGTTTCAGAAGAAGCATTGGCGTTTCGAAGAGCACCGCCCGCACTAAGCGAAGTCCGCTGGCAGCCAGGCCAAATGAAAATCTTCGGAACGATGGCGCATGGATGAGTGCCATCAAAAGCAGGCCGAGTATCAGGACCAAAGAAAACGTTTCCGTTCGCTGCGACAGGATTTGGCGAGCCGCTTCGTCCGTTGTCTTCGGAGGCACGCCGATCGTTGCCTCGGTATCGGTTGGCAACCAGTCCGAGGCCAACATACTTTCATTGGTAGAATCGGTTTGCATTGAAATTTCCGACGCAACGGAAGCGACGGCATCGGTTCGAGGTTGCTTTCCCGTTTCTGCTATTGCAGGCGCATTTGAAGAAGGCTCATTCGAAGCCGGACCTGTTGCCGAATGGACTGTTGGTGAGTCCTGGGGCGCAACGATGTTTTTATGGTCGTCATGTCCGTTTCGTTGAAACATATGCAACACATGCAATGTTCCCTCCACAATGACCACCGCACCGCCAAAGGGGATAATGAGATACATTGTTGCAAATCGGCCGACGCGAGTTCCAAAATAAAACGAGCTTACTATTTGAAGCCATCGAAGATAAAACTCCCCTCGCCGATACACTCCATCCAAAGCCAAATCCAGTTGATCGTCGGCTCGCAAGAGTTGATCGCCATGCCAAACTTCTTTCAACTCTTGAATATCCGGGAGCTTGAGATCGTTTCGGCTAATTGCATCGCGCAGATAACCCATGGTTAGGTAGCCCCGATCAGCAATGCAATCGAGTGACTCCTCCACTAATTTTTGCAAGGCAACTTGTTCTGGAACGCTTCGCGGGACCAATTGCACGGCCAACAATGTTCGCTCCAAGACGGGCCTCATCCTCTCTCGCATTTGCGATTCGGAAAGGTGAGCCGCGTGTTCAATCAGTTTAGTCAGTTGGTTTCGATCGTTGCCGCTCAATCGCACTCGTGTAAGCCGCGACGCTGCGCTAGCCAGATGTTTGGTCATGGTCACTTCGCGAAGATTGTTCAGAGGGCGCCTAAGCGGCCTCTTTCCACGACTGACTACCCACTTGACCAGATCCACTTTGTAAGTCAAACGTTCATGATCGAGACATACCTTTTGCAGATCGTACAGCAGTCGCTTCTCCGCATTCCAGAAACCATGTACCGAATTCTTAGCCAGTTCCCATAGGGCGGTTTGCCATTCCTCCATATCTTTTTGGGCGAAGTCGATAGCGTTTCGAAGTCGGCTAACCAAATGCTGGACATCGTCGCGGGCTTTCTTCTCAGCAGTCAGTCGCTTGCTTTCCGAGTTGGCTCGCTGCGATGCGAGGATCGCGCAGGCGATCGCATGGACCGTATTGCCCCGTTCATTGGCTCGGTCGCGTTTCCGCAATTGACGGAGATAGCCCCGTTCGGATTGGTAGACACCGACGGCTAGCGACCAGTTTTTTCGAGTGGTGGAAAGTCGGTCTTCATCGCTATCGGCATGCGAGATCAGTTCTGGAGAGGGTGCGCCATCGAGCCGTGACTCTCGAAAGATTTTTTCGATATCCAGCCCTTGGGACAAAATCGCTTCGGCGGTTTCTGCATCTCTCAACGATGGGAACCAGATCGGCAAAAGATCGGGTTCAAAAAATCGCAACTCAAAATAGACCGCCGTAAGTTCTCGCCATGCTTCCTCGCGGGAGTTCGGCGACATCAATCTCAATTCAGATCGGAGCACGTAATGCGCTTCGTCAAATTCCACTTGACCAATCGCTGAAATGTTGCGACGAAGTGTTTCAAGCTTGGATGGGGTACTGGGCTCTTGGATGGCCAAATCCAGTTTCGCATGAAACAGGCGTCGCCAAACCTGTTGCTTGAGCTCGTTCAGCGGCCAATGATCCATCTCGCCGTTTTCGGGTTCGCAAATCAACAAACACTTGTCCGGAAGCGATTCGAAAGACTCCAAACCCAATTCGTCTGGATGTGCGTACTCCCGAATATCTGAGCTACTGACAATCTGACTCTGCGTATGCGGCAACGCGACAACAAGGTTCGCAACGTCAAACTGTTCCCGAATGACTCGACGAATTACCCGCGACTCGACGAGGAACGCAGCCCGATCGGCCGCAGAAAGCGATCCTCGCAATGCTTGTATCCTGGAGATCTCCTCAGCCATTAGCTAGATTTTCACCGAGTACAGTTCACGTGAAAAACAGGATAGCAAAATAAGTACTCCTCAAAATCAAGTGCGAGAACAAAGGTAAACGTTTTAGCGACCGCTTCGCATGACATCCTAATGCATTTTGATCCTATCGACTACCGCGACTTCCAAGGAGGCTTTATCTCTTCCAAGGCTTGAACGCATTGTCAATTCCGTACAGTCCAGGCTGAAGCTCTGGATAATGCCGAACTAGAATGTCCGACATCGTCGTCTGGTTGACCCAATCCAACCCGAGTTGCGTGTAGATTTCCGGACGAAAATCGGCAGCCAGGAACCTATCGCTCTTGATCCGTCTCGAGGCCATCAAGATAAAGATTCGAAAGGCAGTGTCGCTGATCGCAAAACCAGGAGGCTTTTCCTCGGCAAACATACCTACCATCAAATCCAAATCCTCGACGCTATCCCGGCCGCTCTTGTCTGAACCATACACTTCGCGAATCTTAACACTTAATTTGTTTTGACTTGGATCCTTGCGGTTGGCATAGTCAAAACAGTCAAACGAATCTATCGGGGGCAATCGGAGCGAACGTCTCATCGCATTGTAGCGAGGGACTCCTCGCTCGCGATCGCGCAGAACGTCGATGGTGGCGAGATCGATTCGCTCGCCGTCCGCACGTTGCAGAGTCCTCAAGAACTCAGGGTAGTTGAACAATTCGACTCGGCCTGGGTGTGCAAGTCCAAAGGAGAAAAGCAATTCGGCTTGCGAGTGTCGCAGAGATTGATCTCGCAGGGCCGACTGATTTCCGACGACGCCATCTGGGAATCGATACGTCTGTTTGATCGAACCGTCTGCAATGTTTCGGACGATGAGTTCATCGGGCATCATAGGGTGTAGCCGATAAACGGCTGCGAACTCTTCGGTTAGCGCGTAGGGAGCGGTATGGTGGTCGACTCCCGATTGGGGGATCCCCCAAAACGCCTCGTTCAATCCCCAACGACCGACGGTGTCCGTGATCCGTTTGGAAAACAGCCCCCACCAGTTCGCCGGCATTGCGATCTCCAGCGCTGGGTTTTGAAGAATCGCAGGGGTCCATTCGACTGTATGAATCTTGGCGATCAAGGCAGCGTTGATCAACCTTGCTTTGTGATAGACCGTGTCCGGATCCCACTCGGGGTACGATCGCTCGATTGCATCGCAAATTGCATTGTGCTCTTTGCTAAACAGCGTGTGCATCAGAGTCAGTCCGACCCACCAGTTTTCGCGAAAGCCAGTCACGGCATCTCCCGACGACAAGGGGTCTATTGCAAGACCCATCTCCTTGTCGATCGTTAATCGGGAAGTTCGCTTTCCATCTACTACTTGACGCAGTTGTGGCGATCCAATTGGATTGCCGTACACTTGCGATGCATCCCACCAATGGGTTTCCGTGCTGGCAAAGGTTTCCGGGTAGTTCACATTGTGGGCTTGCTCCTGAGCGTAGTCGCGCGTCGGATCAGGTTTGGTTCGACGAACATGCATCGGGCAACCCATGCCAGCGCGCGACGTCGAGGGAGCACTCCAGGAATCCGAAGCAGTCAACGGGATCTCGATCGGGTTGGTAGCTATTGGCTCACCATGCGAAAACCAATCGTGCACCTCGAACTGAATCCATGCTGCAACCAACAGATTCACCCCCGTCGCCGGCTTCATCTCGTTGTTGCGTGCCAACAGTATTCGGCTGACTTCGCGGGGGCTCGGACTTAGCAACCTCGACTCATCACACCTGACCATCTCCAACGGCACATTGCGACCAAATCGCGAGCATGGACTCGTTGGTCCCTGACCATCGCGACCCATGTCCGCAACTTCGGTGTCATTGAATCTGCCATCGTGCATCCGATGTATTTCCCAATCGGTCGGTGGCGAGGAATGAGACGGCTCCGCATTCACTGCATGGGTCGCAGGGATAAAACTGGTGTCGTGTAAATTATGGACTCGCAATTCCTCGCGCAACGCAGCCAAGTTCAGCACTGCCACGCTTGTTGGCAATTCGTGCCATGCCCACCAATGGTTGAGTTGTCGAAAGCCAAGCAAAAAAACTTTGCCGGTCGCTGACTCATGATCGAAAGGCAGCAAGACCAAACGGAGCAAAAACGCGATAAACAAAATGGTGACCATGCACATACCAGCAAACCAAACCCATCCGGCACCTGCAGGCAATGACGCGAGGAGACACGAGAAGAAAACCAACAGCACAAGCGTTCCGCGAACATTGCGTGTCCAGTTTGCGCTCGGTTGACCGCGTGACTCCAGTACCGCAAGGGCACAGTCGGTACCCCAGAGGGCAATCCATACGAAAAAGAAAAGATCGCGAAAGAAAAATCCGTCACCACTGAGTCCGCCTAATACTAGGCATAGGAAACAGCCCAATGCAAAACACCAAGCAACGCACCAAGCCGAAAGCCAAACGTGGAGCGACGCAATGGCATAGTCGGAATCGCGTTGTTTCTTTTCCTTGTGGGTTCGTCCTTGCATGGCCCCGGTCACGGATTGAAATTGAAACGCAACGATTGCGATCGTGACAAAGAAAATCTCCAAAAGAGTGAATGTGGAGAGCCATGTCCAGCGCGAGAACAACGAAAGTCCGAACAAAAGTACCTTGAGCGCGACTGCCAACGAAAGCATGGCAGACCAAATAAAGAAAACGGTCTTCTTTCGCGCACTGAATCCTGCAGAGTTGGACCAGAACGATTTCAGCATGAGCATGATGGATTCTGGTTCGAGATAAACTTCCGTAACCCGCGTATTTCTGATGCGGGCTCGGGTTTTGCGGGCTCAGATTGTTGGGGCTTAGACGGAACGATTTCAGACAATGAGTCACCTCAGAGGATGTAAAGCTGCAAAGACTGCGTGGAGTGCGAGATCTGTAGACGGGGTGATAAATTATATCGTTTCAAAGCTCAAGATGTGCGGGTTGTAGGGGTTTTCATTTTGAACTGCTGGCTTTCTGCCTGCTTCTGCGTGCTCCAGTGCAATTGAGAGCAACTGCAAAGGCGATACATCCCTTGCAAACGGACTCTCCAAGAAATGCAGGAGAGTTGGATCTCTGCCCCCATTGTCAAAGGACCTCCAATGCTTGCTCTCAAACCGCCTAGGAAACTTCGCATTACGATTCTCACTTCGTTTATTGCGATCTCTAGTGTTTGCGCTCCAGTCCAAGCAGATGGACCGATCCAAGCAAAACTTACGACTTGGATGAAAGGGCATGGCAAACGTCCTAATACGGCGCGGGACGGACGACTGGAAGAGCTTGCAACCAATGTGGATTGGTTGGAGCATCATGTGAATCAATGGGGAAGCGTCTCGGCCAAAGCGCCCGATGTTTGGGGCGAAGCAAGGCTCACCGACTATCGCTTCGAAGTGGAAAAGAGTCTCGGAGGATACATTAACGGTTTCAAGCCTGATCAGATCAACGGAGCGCAATCGGTTTCCGATAGTGCGATGCTGGCTGCGGCATTATCGATTCAAGCCAAAGGTCCAGTCGGCCCTGGCCAAACTGCGATTCCAGCGCCCGCGATCCAAATCCAGTCGACGACCAACGGAGGTGGTTCGGCGGGAGCGACCAGCAGTATCACCCTGCCAAATGATTTTACTCCACCCAACTCTAGGTTCACGTTCAACGAGCAATCCAAAGAGTTCCTCGGTAAAACGCTGGGGCTAGAACAAACGCAAGTACTCGATGAATTGAATCGCTATCTACAGCATCTCAACCAGCTCAGGCGCATCAATGAGGGTGATGATACCGCCGATGCACCTGGTTATGCGCTCAATCTGATTCGTATCCCGGTTTCGATCTTGCCAGGCACGCTCACAAAGCGCGGTTATGGGGCCGAAATCACCATGACGGCTAAGCCCTACTTGGGCCCCGAGTTACTACCGATGACTTTTCGCGATCTGGTGACCAACGATCTCATTGACCAGTTGGCAATCCCGCTATCGAAATTCCTCAACAGCAACCCGAACCGCGCCGATCGACTGCTCTATGCGTATCAAGTAATGCAACGAAGACCGCAGTTACTCGAAGAATTGAATCGCAGGTACTACAACCAAAAATTGCCTCTGAACGAGGCTACGCTCAATGCAATCGTCCAGCTCGGTGATCAGCTTCGCTTTCTAAAAGATGGAATCCTGCGCCTCCCTATCTGTACCGGTGAAGACGTCGAGTCCGTGTGCTATGAAATCGAACTTGTTGCTACCCAAGTCGTCGCAGGCGACGGAGAAATCGCTGCCGCTTTGAATGCTCCTCAAATGGAAAGCGGGCAAGCGGCTTTGGCGGAGGTTTCAAAGCGTTTCGGCATGAAAGAAAAAATTCCAGACCGGGCTGTCATCGTTTCGGACTTTGCTAAAGTTGTCAAACAAGGTATTGGGCGACAGCTCAGCGAAGTTTTCGCAGTGGTCGAGGACTTGGGAAAAGCGGAACAGTTTCTATCAAGCGTTTGCGCCATCTCGATCACGAGTTCATCGTCACGACGCAGTCAACTCCCGTTCCCTCCAACGCAAATCATCGATGTATTCGGCAGCGATGAAATGACCCGATTGGCGCTCGCTGCCCTTTCTGGTTTCCGCGAGGACTTGCCCAACAAACGGGTGGTCCACGTCTCGGATTGCAAGTCATTTTTAAGAGAAGAAGTTTCCGCTGCTTTCTCGCTTCTTTATTCGGAAACCATGCGTGAATGGTGGGCTTCTGAGTCCACCGGGCAACGTCTCTTGCACGACTTGATTCGCATGCACCGCACCGCGCAAATTGCAGAGTACCGACAAAGGTTTATCGACTTTGTTCAAGCAAACGGCCGGTCGGACATTACCGCTGGATTGGCATGGTGCGCCTTTGTCGACTCGATCTTGTTGAACGAACGCTTGATCGACGATATTCGTGAGACAGCTGGTAATCGCCCCGGAAACCTTTCGCTTGAGCCATGGATCGCATTCTACGGCCCGGATCCATGCATGGAAGCGAGACAACTGTTTGCAGATTACGCGGCCCATCGCTGGCCCCTTCGCGTCTTTGCGATCGACCCAACGGTCGAACAACAAAACATTGGGGACTTTTCTTCGGTCTATCGTCAAATGCAGTTGGCAGTGGTACTGGGCGTGTCGGGTGGAGACGTGGGGATATCCACTGCCATGAACACACTTCGTAAACTGCAACGCGACCGTGCGACGATCGATTTGAACCGCACGGTGGTTGGGTTTGGACAGGGGGACAACACTTTTGGTTGGCGGTTCCGTCCAAGGTTTCAAACACCTCCTGTCGAGGGGAATGCGAAAGTCTTCTTTCGGGACTTGATCGTCGGTGGCCCAACCGACAAACAACTTGAACGCGGCCTTGAGATCGAACCGGGTATGCGAGAGTGCACGGCAGTGGTGTTGATGCCCTCGTTTGTTCCCTATGTGACCATCGAAACGCGAAGCCAATGGTACAAGCTCAACGCTCCAGGGCATGTGGCGCACTCGATCAAAGACGATGTCGAGATGAGCCGAGCCATTCAGTCGATGAAAATGAGAGCCAATGAATGCTCGTTATGTACGCATCTGTATCGTGACGGTGAAGTCGAGCGTGTGCTCTCACGAGTCGAGCAACTCGAGAAACGATTGCCCATGCAATCGATCGCTTGCCAAGTGCCGACCGAAAATGCGCACGGTGGGTTTGAGATCCTTTCGAGCGGAACGCGAGCCCTCGCACCCGAGTTACTTGGCTGGTACGGATCTCCCGGCTACGATCGCAGCAAAGGGAGCAGCTTCTTTATGTCCGGGGACAATTTTAGCATCAAGCAAACGAATCTGATCGTTGGCAACCAAGTGATTCCATCTGAGAACATTCGAATGCTTTCACGTCAGATCATCCAAGTCATCTTGCCCGCCAATCTGCCTATTCTTACCGATACACTTTTGACGCAGCACGATCCTGCCAGAACTTTCCGACAAGATCCTGATCGAGGGATTGAGAGAGACACGTTGTATGACGGCTACATTGACGCTCACATAGCAACACCCTACGGAGTCAGTAGCCATTTGCTGATTCCCGCAGTACAAATTCCTGCACCAAGCCCAACACAAACTCCATGCTCTCCTGTACGCTTTAGTACGGTAGGAAAAGAGTTTCCCATCAAGGTAACGCTAAAAGACAAACCGAAACAGCTAGTAGATATCGAAAGATTGGATCCGATCGCGCTGTGGCTTCCATCTATCCAGCTTCCAAAAACGATTGGCATGTCTGCAACGCCGCGAGATGTACAGCTGTTCCTCGAACATAGCGGAAATCGCTTTGGACCGATCGAGTTTCAGGACGTTCGATACGATGAGCGCCAATCGGGCTATCAAATTGGGACCGACGATCTTTTGACGCAACTCAAGCCAACGGGCAATCTTTTCAAGTTGATCGAGAACTACGCGAACTACCTGCAGGCCAATGGGGCGAACGCAATGCCACTGTGCTTCGACGCATCGTACACGATCCAAAACGGGAGCACTGAGGTTCCTGTGGATGGGGATTTCAAGGTGAAGACGATGGTTCCATAGTCGCACCCGGCAAGTGCGACCTACCGTAGGTCACTCTTGCCGAGAGTGACCTTTGCCCTGCGACAATGCAGTCGAGCATTTTCATCAAGGGAACATGGAACTACGCTCGAGGGCGTAGGTCTGGAACCGGGGGATCATCGGACGTGACCTCCAATTCCGGCAATCGGATTCGCACCCCGTTTTTGCCAAAAACAATTGGAATTAGTTCTTTCGAGACCCCCGCATCGTAGGTCAATCCATAGTACTTGTGAGCAGGAGCGGACAAGCGCAGGACCCATCGCAGCATCTCCACTCGCAGCGATTGAAAGATAGGCAGATCGGGCTGGCTGATGATCTCTTCCTCACCTACCTCCACGATCCAACGCTCGGCAGCGATGTTGATCTTGCCTCGCCGTTGTAGATCCTTGAGCGCACCCCGAATATCGGTCTGCTCCATATACCCATAGGTGACATTCACGGCATAAATGTCGTTTCCTAACTTGATCACCTCGTAACGATTCGCGTTGTCGAAAGTGGAACTCGACGTTTGATTGATGTGAAACAAAGTCACGTGGGACGGCAGGACACCATACTTTTTCAAAAATACTCGCAAGGTAACGGGGGTATAGTCCTCGAGTGTGCGAATGGGTTGTGAACACAGGAACACTGCCGCTCGGTCGCTTTCGACCAATCTGCGTTTGCCCTGAATGAGGGTTCTCGCCAGCGGCAAATTTTCATCGATGGCAATTTGAATTTCATCGACTTTCTCTCGCAACATAACCAGCCAATCGATCTTCTTGCCTTCGCGGAAGCCGAAGTCGTAGAACGCTTTGGCCATCTGCTTTCGTCCCCACTGCCATGTCACCATGATCAAAACCAATACCGACGCGATTGCAATCGGGAAGTAGCCGCCGCTCGCAAACTTCGTAAGGTTGCTTACGAAGAACAGCATGTCGATTAGCAGAATAGGCAAGCAGATCGAAAGCACATGCCAAAGTTTCCAATTCCAGCGGTAAAAGGCGACATAGCCAAACATGACCGTAGTGATCCACATCGTACCGGTCACCGCGATTCCATATGCGGACGCAAGGTTGCTGGCTGTTCGGAACGAGAGGGTTGCAAAAACGCAACCGGCAAACAAGGCCCAGTTAACCGTTGGAATGTAAACTTGTCCCTCGGCTTCGTGGCTGGTGTACTTTACCAATTGGCGAGGAGAGAACCCCAGTTCAATGGATTGTTTCACAATCGAGAACATGCCGGTGATCAAGGCTTGGGAAGCGATAAAGGCAGCGCACGCCGCTATGCACAAGTCCGCCACGTTGATCGCTTGATTGACGGTCGTTGCCCCCGCGATTTGAGGAGACATGGCAAAGAACGTACTGGCCCGCGGCGGGACTCCATTGGACAATAGGTAACCAACTTGACCGGCATAATTGATGAGCAAGCAAGGCATCACGATATAGTACCAAGCCAACATGACCGGTCTTCTTCCAGAGTCTTTTGCGTCGACGCTCATCCCATCGCAACAGTGCTTTTTGGTCTGACGCATGAAATGACCGATATCTGCATACTTGGCCTCACCGCCCGTAATGGCCAATACCACCACACCGAAAATGGCCAACATTCCCATCGCGGGAAAGTTCATTACGAAACTCCACGCGTACCAGGGATTCATCGCGCTGAAAACGTCAGGATTCGAGAGCACCCAAGGGAGCCCTTTGATCGCAATCCACGGAAACCAAACAAGCAGCATGAACCATCCGAACAGCCCACCGACTTTGCTCGTGCCTCGCCATTGCGATTTAAACAAGACGAACAGACTCACCAACGTTGCGATGACGGCCCACTGCTCACCGAGCGGTTCGTAGGCCCCCAGCATACTCATTGCAGGTGTGATAATGCCATCGGCTGCGAGCAAACCGGCTGCCGACGCAACGAGAAAACCGAGCAGACCGAAGCCAAAGATCTTGCCCGTATAGCCTCGAAGCAATCCCCAAAGAGCAAAATCCCCACCCTCACCGCGATTGTCCGCTCGCATGATCAGCAAATCATATTTCACCGTCAAAAACACAAGCGCCCAAAAGATCAGACTCAAGCTGCCGAGAGCTTCGTTGCGGGTCAATAAGTCGGGTCCGCCATTCGCGATCAGTGCATTAAACTGGTCCGGGGCCAAATGATGGTGCTTCAGTCGAATCGTTTCTCGAGTCAACTCCATGACGCAGTAGAGAACGGAGGTCCCAATGTCTCCATAAACCGTGCCGGAAGCTTCACGGATTTTGGTAAACATGCCAGACGCGTGCTGTTCCGCTACCTGATGGTCTTCGCCGAATACCGGAGAGGGTTCATTTTCATGATTGAGGGATAGTGATTTTGGTTGGGGGCTATTCCCCTGTGATCCAGGACTAGCGTCCGATTCGCTCACGGTACATTTTTCCAAAGGAAATGGGCGTGCAGAAGATTCCGCCACGCAATCATCATTTACTGCGCAAGAATTAACGCAATAGCCACACCCGCGAGAGGGGGTTCTTTATCCTTGAGATGTTTTCCCCCCAATGCCATTCGTTAAAGACGATTTAACGGCAATTTCGTTCAACCGTTTGCCGTAGGCGCATTATTACGTCGTTCAGAACATCTTCGGCTGACTATTAAACGAAGAGATTGCAGACTTTTTTGGCGTCCTTCGAAGAAAGCGAAGTTCCGGACCTAACGTGTCACGCGGTGGCCGATGATAGACCTGTCCCGCAATGTCGCCAACAAGGAACCGAATATGATTTCAATTGCTTCCAAAACCGTTTCTAACAACAAAGATACCACTCAAAGAATCACTGCGTTGATAGCTCGGGTTATGCAGCAAAGCGATGATCTGGTGGTTGTCGTGGAATATTGTGGGAAAGATGGTTCAATCACGCGGCGGGTAGTTAGCCCGATTCGATTCGTCGGTGAGGGCCGTTTTTTAGGGCTTTGCCTTTCGCGGGAAGAGCCCAGACAATTCTATTTGAACCAATGTCGCAATGTGCGCGTGGATCTTGCAATGAACTACACTATGCCGGTCGAGTTGGTGTGTTTGTAACACGGCAAAATGGTGAAACGCGATCTTCCGTTGAATTCCACTCGCCGGAGCCTACCCCCCAGCCAACGTATTGGTTGGGTGAACGCAATGAAAACAGGTTTACAGCGCTGATCTCGCTCCCCTACTGCTTGTCAATTTCATATACTTGCCTGCAGCGAGACGTGTCATAAATCTCTCCTATTGACTAGACTAAACCTGCGTCCGTTCCAATGAGTCCTTGCCAGGATAGTCTATGTCCAACAAACGTATTCGCGTGCTCTTGTGCTCGTCGTCGATGGATGGGGGGGGAAGTGAAAAGCAACTGCTGTATTTACTCAAAGGCTTGGACCGAGAACGATTCGAGCCCATTCTGTATCTACTGTACGAATCAGGCGTTTTGTTGGACGAAGTGCCGAGCGACGTCAAGCGTTTCGCGTTTTGGTCCGAGAACAAATTTCCGAAATGGAACTGGCCTGGCCGGATTCATGCTTTGCAAGTTCAGCACTTAACGCAACTGATCCAACGCGAACAAATCGATGCCGTGTACGATCGGCTCTTTCATATGACTCTGATCACAGGGCCTGCGACCCGGAGAACCCAGACACCGCGAGTCTCGACCATTGTATCGCCGCCTCAGTTCGATTTGGAGCGCTCCGAAAAAAACTGGGTTGCTCTCAAGAAACGAAATCTACAAAAAGCGTACGCCAATGCGTCTGCATTGTTGACCGTTGGAGCAGGTACCGCGGACAACGCATCGCAATACTACAAAATCCCTCGTCAGGATTTTCAAGTCATATTAAGTCCGATCGACATAGATCGCATCGATTCGGAGAGTCAGAGGGCTTGGACGGGACCGATACTACGGCCCAATCGAAAGCAGATTATTTCCATCGGCAGACTGAGCGACGAAAAGGGGCATCGCTATCTGATCCAAGCGTTTGCCAAGTACGTGGCTGCTGCCAAATCGGATGTTGTTCCGGATGCGGACCTGCATTTGGTTGGCGAAGGGGTCTTGAGGAAAGAGCTGCAGAGCCTCACTGCGAGTCTAGGCATCGAAGAAAACGTTTTCTTTCACGGTCAATTGCACAGCCCGTTCTCTCTTCTGAAACAATGCGATCTGCTATGTTTACCCTCGATTTACGAGGGGATGCCGAATGTTCTGCTAGAAGCGATGGCTTGCAAAGTACCGGTGCTGGCGACCAACACCGATCAGGGGGCAGGTGAATTGCTCCGCAATCATTTGCTGGGCACTTTGGTTCCGCGGGCCAATGCTGACAAGCTTGCAAATGCGTTGATAGATCGCTTTCAACGACCAGCGACGTGGCTAGAGAGGATCGATTCGGCGCGATCCTACGTCGAAACGAACCATAGTTTGAATGCCTGGATCGACAATATCAGCCAACTATTGGTGAGAATCGCGAAAAAGCCTTGAACAGGGGCAAGCGAGCGACTCCAATACTCCTATATGTCTCAAAAAACCGCAACTGTTCCTGCGAACATACCTCAACCTGCTCGCCAACTTTCCAACGTTCTGCAAAATCTGTTCAAGATTCCTCGCGCTCAAATTTCAACCCTGATCGAAGAAGGGTTTGTGACTGTAAACGGTCGAGTCAAACGACAAGCCTTCCTCGTCGTCGAGGTAGGCGATCAAATCAGCGTGGATTTGGTTCCGCAGCCGATTGCTGCCCCAGTGCAATCCAAAAACAAAAAATCGAGCCGCTCGATCGACTTTCTTTACGACGATGACGATTTGGCTATCGTCAACAAGCCCGCCAATTTGCTCACGGTTCCAACGCGACATCGCGAACCGCACACCTTGATGTCCTTGGTCGAACGCCAATTTCAGAAGTCCGTAGCAGGTGCTCGCGCATTTTGCGTGCACCGTTTGGATCGAGGTGTCTCGGGCGTCTTGGTGATTGCAAAGTCGCTCGAAATGGCCGAAGCGATACGTGACCAATTCGCCATGCGCAAGCCGCAACGAAAATACATTGCCATTGTTGCGGGGATTCCGAATCCTGCGAGCCATGAATTACGAAGCTATCTCGCAACCGACGCGGACCTCAATCGCTATTCCGTTCCCAACGCCGAACACGGCGAACTTGCAATTACCCACTACGTCACACAACACGTCTGGCGCGACGCAGCGTTTCTAGAGGTGAAGTTGGAGACCGGACGGCGCAATCAAATTCGAGTGCAGTTGGCCGAGGCGGGATACCCAATCTTGGGCGACCCACGTTACAAGCCTCGACAAGCAGAACATTGGGCATGGCCTTGCCGTCGTCTCGCATTGCACGCAGAGTCGCTCGGATTCACTCATCCTCGAACGGGTGTTCCGATCCAGATGGAGACGCAATGGCCGCAGGAATTTCGCGACTTCATTCGACATCAGAAAAAGCACTCGCAACCCGATGTTTGAGCGAGCGGCAGATCGGAAACTACCGTAGGATGGGACCAATGTCCCGTCCGTTGATTGGTTCGGGACAATGGTCCCAAACTACGACAGGTATGTTTCACCCTGCCGCTCGCCTTAAGCCGCGTTGCGGTGGAAGTATAAGTAACACTTCCATGTTCTCACAGACATCCGATTCGCCAATCCGCCCCGATGGGTTGCTTGATAAGCCGCTCTGCACAAGTAAGTTGGCAAAGCACGTTGAAGACTCTCTCCGAGACTAGCAAAAATCAGCGTCTCGGAGAGACTCGCAAAAATCAGCGTCTCTGAAAGACGCTGCTAGTGCGCCTTTGAAGGCGTCGAAATGGGAGGGTGCAAGTCCCTTCATGGATTTGATTTGAATCCATTAATTGAAAGTAACTGCGTTCCCGCAAGGGGAGGTGGAGAGCAACTGAATGT